>JANWJE010000080.1 GCA_025451995.1 Parachlamydiaceae bacterium
GTTCCACTTTTTGATGCAACGATTTTTGTTAGATTTTTGATTCTAAGCATTTTGCATTTGCGCAGTTGTGTGTGTAGACACTAAAAGCAAATAGCAAAGATGCTTAGAATCAAAAAGATACAAAAAGTGGATCATCAAAAAGTGGAACTTCCGCTATAGGTTGATTTCAACCTCTCTTTGTGTTAATAAGAATAATTCTAACAATTCTTATTAAAAAGGAGGTTTGAATGAAAAAGTTAACATCTTCAATTTTGGCTTTCAGCTTGGCGCTAAGTCTAAATCTTCTGGGTCAAATGTTAGACCTGGATATTGAGTTTGATGATAGTGATTATGCTGAACTCCAATGTGTCTGTAAGCCATTTGACAGGCCGAATGGTACTCGAAAAGCAGTGAAAGAAGAAACTCAGGAACTTTCCCTCAATTGGGCGGGATATGTCTCCCTCCTTGGAAAAGGAGATGTTTTAAATCCCACAACCAACTCTGTAAAACAGGTCAGCGGAACTTGGGTTGTGCCAGCCGTTACCCCAAATGTTGCCGGAGACACTTTTAGTTCGGCATGGGTAGGAATTGATGGTTTTTCTGTCAATTCTCTAACTGTTGAACAAATAGGGACTGAGCATGATGTCATCTCTGGAGCACCCAGCTATTATGCTTGGTATGAAATGTATCCATTTCCAGCTCATCTCATCGAGGGATTTCCTGTTTTTGCCGGAGATGTGATTGAAGGAAAAGTTGAATATAAGGGGCTTAATTCTGCAACCAATCAAGTTTTTGAGCTATCTTTGAAAAATCATACCCAAAAAGTCAAATTCCATACCAAACAAGCGCCGTCTTTGACTGTAGCTTCCCGCAGCTCTGCCAATTGGATTGTCGAAGCTCCGTCAACTGCTGTCACAGGCCTTCTTTGTGACTTGGCTATTCTTCCATTAGCAAATTTTAATACGATTGCCTTTAGAAATTGCAAAGCAAAAATCCGGGGGCATAACGGGCATGAACACGAAGGTCCAATCGATAACAAACATTGGACGTTTGTTGCACTTTCAATGGTAACTGTAGCGACAGGCCAAGTGAAGGCCGCGCCTTCAGCTTTAAAGAAAACCCCCTGCTTGAAAGCATCTTCAGGGCATAAAAGCTCAAATTGCGGCGGAAGCAGCTTTGTGGTGACTTGGATGAACTCAGGACCATTTCCTGGAGAATGCCCTTCTCTCCCTCCGGGTTAGTAGATAGTCCTTCCAGTTGAAAGCTGGAAAAAAGGAAGGGTGCAAGGCTGTCTCGGTGTGTAACCAGGCCATCTCGGCCTGCCTCAGGGCGCCTCTGCTCCCTATCATGTTCAGAGGCGCGCATGAACCAGGCTGAGAAGCTTTGCTAGTACAATAGACGCTTGGCTACACGTTAGTTGATCGAGAAGGGCGCACACAGGCAGGTCGAGACAACTTGGGTTACGCACGAATTGCAAACTCTAAAATTTTCCAGCTTTCAGCTTGGAAGGCTTGAAGATGTCTATTTTCTTTTTTCTTATCTTCGATTATCTTGTTCAAGGGTTAAAATTCTTAAAATTTTGTGAGGAGAGTTATGAAAACACAAGCAATTGGCCTATCCTGGATTGTCGTCAACGACTTTAAAAAAGCGGTTAAATTTTATACAGATACTGTGGGTTTGAAATTAGTGGAAATGAATGAAGAATGGGGCTGGGCAGAACTCGCAGGATATTCTGGAGAAGGATCTCGCCTAGGAATTGCTCAATCGCAGAAAGGGGATGAGAATCCAGTAAAACCCGGTCAAAATGCTGTGATGACATTTACTGTTGATGATATCGATAAAGCGATCCAGCATGTCCAAAAACAAGGTGCTCAACTCATCGGTAAAGTCGAAGAAGTCCCAGGGCACGTCAAAATGCAATCGATCCGCGATTCGGAAGGCAACATTATTCAAATCGTCCAACTCATCGAAGAAACAGGGCATTCAGATCATCATCATTGTTGCGGCGGCCATTGAAAGACAATACATACGCTAAACACATGGTGTTTAGCGTCCTGCACATCATTTCTCGTCAATCAAAAAAAAATTTTTTTTAATCTTTTAAAAAAAACCCCTCCATCCTATCTTAAACAATGTGTGCCTAATCTACAAATTTATAGCAGGAGGACTAATGAAATTTAAAAATAAACTCCTTTTATTTTTTGCTCTTTTGTTTAACCAGGTGAATGCGCTAACTACAAATGGCAATCAAATTGTTAATGAGAATGGAACTTCCATTCAACTTAAAGGTATCAATTGGTTTGGCTTTAATAGCGGCACAACCATGACAGATGGGCTATGGTCCGGACCGGATGATCTATCATTAGATTTCTCAACCGTTGTTTATCGAATGCAGCTTTTGGGATTTAATGCTGTCCGATTGCCATTTAGCTTTAGTGATCTCTATACTCTTATACCAAGAAATTTTGAACAGACTGCTTCTCAAGCTTCAGAAAGTGAAATTCAGGCAAGCGTGACAGATCCGAATGCCACGGCAACAGGTAAAATCCCATCTCAAAATGCTCCTGCTTTATTTCCTAATCCCAATATTGCCAACTCCTATTTACCAAATGACACCACTTTCAATCGTTTTTTATGGGTTGTTAATTTTTTCGCTAAAAATGGATTCTATGTTTTGATCGACAATCATTTGCGCGAAGACCAAACAGTCTTACAACAAGGTAAGAATGCATGGGTGCAAGATTGGGTCAAATTGGTCACAGCCATTTCTCAAGACCCTGTATCTAAAGGAAAGCTAATAATCGACATTCTCAATGAACCGGATAATTTTGGCATTCGTTGGGAAGCATCGGGCAACACGCCTGCATTAGGGGATTTGTATCTTGCTTTGATGGATGCTGTCTATCCAATAAATCCTCAGGCTTTATTCTTCATTGAAGGGACGGGCCAAGGGGGAGTCGGAGCAAACTGGGGCGATGGTTTTGCAACGGATGCTAATCTCATTTCACAATATGGTTTAAGCGATCCAAGACCCTTTTTTAATGCATTATTGCAAAAACCTTATCTCAACCAAGTCGCCATTTCACCCCACATTTATCCACCTTCTGTGACCGGGGCATCAAACGATTCAGGTTCTGGCTTATGGAATCGGATGACATCTTCATTCGGCTATTTAACAGAGCAAGGATATTGCAATGGTTCAAAATGCAAAGTCTTTCCTGTTGCTTTAGGTGAATTTGGTTCCAAATTTACTGATAACCGAGATATTCAATGGATGGCAGACATGGCAACGTACCTTAATAATACAGGTGCAGCAGCTGATGGAAAACATCAAGCGATTGGAAATTGGTTTTATTGGTGCTGGAATGCAGATAGCGGCGATACCGGTGGAATTGTGAGTGATGATTGGCGCCAGATTCAATGGCAAAAAGTGGAATATCTAAGAACCATTGGCCTTGCCCCTTGGTATGCCTCTCCGCAGCCAACACCAGTTCCTCCCCCACCCCCTGTTCAGCAAAATGGAACCCTTTGTCTTTCTTTAGCTTCTGTCAGTGGATTAAATGCAAGTTCACTTCAGCCAATAAGCGTTGGAAATTACACATTTACTATCCCAAATTTTAATGTTCCTGTTTGCCAACAATTGCCGGTAGGGAACTATACAATAACCTGCCCAACCATTACAGTAGGAAATACTGTTTTTACAGCTGCAGCGCAGAATATTTCTGTAAGTCAGAACACATCTTTAACTGCAACGATCACCTACACAGGAAAAACAAACCCAAACCCTCCCCCAACTCCGAACCCAAGTTCTGTGGCTGTTGCAGTTCAATTGGGAGCGCCTTGGCAAGAAAATGGAATTTATAAAAGTGTGATCAATCTGTACGTGACCAATAAAGGGACAACGACAATCAATGCCCCTTGGCAACTCACATTAAATAATAGCGCTTATCTTACCGTGCCTAGTTCTTGGAACTTACAAATCAATTCGGTCTCAAATGGAACGATCTCTGCTACCGTACCGAGCAGTTGGGAAGCTTTAGGACCAAATAGTGGGAATACTGTGAACGTCGGGATGATTATCTCTTCCAGTTCACCTAATTTTAAACCAACAGAAATTACTATTAATGGCGCATCTGCAACGATGACCTTTCAATAGTACTTCGATTGACAGACTACCATCAATCCCGATGGTAGTCTTAGAATCTGTTCAGAATCTCAGGTTCTTACCTCGCCGACATGTTTTATAATAAAAATATACAATATTTATTTAATTTTTAAAATAAAGTGTTAAACTGGTACTTATTAATTGATTAAACAATGGTTTATTAATGATTCCAGAAATCATGTTACTGCCCTCATTGTCTCATGTGCCACCTATTAAAAAATCGGTGTCCCATTCATTCTTAACTTTATCGGAAACGCAGGAAAAGACACTCGCCGTCGCTCTTGCTTCTTTCGCTTTTTTGACCTTGCAGTTTGGATTATCATCATTGACTGCAGGATATTATGCACTTAGTTTGGCAGCTGTCACTTTATTATCTCAAGAAACACTCCGAAATGGCTCAACTTCATTGGAATGCAAAAGGTGGTTTGATTTAAGCAAGCTAAATACAGAGGATTTAAAAGATTTTGGCATCCACGTTTCAGTAACAGCCTTGTTCACAGGAATATTTTTCAATGCAGCAAAAATTGGCCCCATTCAAGAAATCGGTGCTTTTTTAGCTTCAGGGAATCCCTATTTCTTTTTATTAGCAATTGTTATAGCCCCTATCACCGAGGAAATTTTATTTAGAGGTTTTTTGAGAGAGCGGGTTGAAGATACTCTATTTTTAACCAATCGCTATATTTTTAGTGTATCAGCATCCACTCAAAAAAAGATTGCTCATATTGCTCAAGCACTTCTTTTCGGCGCCGTACATCTTCAATTCAAAAGCATTCAAACTGATTTGTTCATTTTTGCGATAACAAGCAACATAGGTTATAAGTTAATGAAAATAGAGGATGAAGCCGGGACAATTTATCAATCAATTTGCACACATAGTTTAGTCAATGCGATTAACACGTTAAGGCTCCTCTGTTTTGGTGCATAACATGCTTCAAGAACCCCAACCATGCTTTTCTAAACAACAACGTTCTGCGGTTGCATAGCATAAACCAAATGACAACGAACCGCTTTCATTTTTAACGGAAATCAATCTAGAACGGCAAATTTTTAAAAAAATAAGCGGAAAGAATCATCCCTTGAATAGTTGGGACAATTGGGTAAATGTTTTTTTCATATAGTTCCCAGTTTGAATCGCTTGCTGCACGTGCAACATCAAAAGCGATGACGAGTGCCCCTACTGCTGCAATTCGATGGATGATTTTTTCCTCTTTTATTTTTTCGATTTGACGATAGGGAAAACGCGTTCTGTCAATTACCATATGAGCAAAAAATGAACATGCTATAAGTGCTGCCGGTAGAGCGGGGATTAGGAATTCTGCGATTTTTATCGTACGATACTTTAAAATATCTGCATCTGAAGTCGAAGGACAGGCTGCTCTACTAAAAATGGCTACGAGGCAAACCAATCCCTCACAGAATAGAACTGAAGGATCTGCAGCAGCAGATACAGCAGAACTGGTGATATAACATCCTTTTGCACAAATACTATTCATATTAAACTCTTTTTTAAGATTTACTATTAATTTTCTATAATTTTAAAACCTTGATTTTTATAGAGCAAGAGTTTTTGTTCCGAAAATTTAGCTTTTTGGAGATCGGTAGATGTTGTTTTTGATAGAATTTTAGAAAAATATTATCTAAAAAATCGATCAGCCGAACCCACTCTTTATCAAAATGAGAAAAAAGAATGGAAGTCATTTAAAGAGGTTCGGGAAAAAGTAGCAGATCAATTTCTAAAGAAAATCATTGCTTCTTTAGATCCAATCTATCAGAAAGTTTGGAGAGCAATTGCATGTCAATTCTCTTTATATTGAACTGCCTCTATATCATTATCGCACATTGTATTCGCA
The DNA here is from genome assembly GCA_025451995.1 of Parachlamydiaceae bacterium. Classification (GTDB taxonomy): domain Bacteria; phylum Chlamydiota; class Chlamydiia; order Chlamydiales; family Parachlamydiaceae; genus JANWJE01. The sequence goes on from JANWJE010000080.1 coordinate 5,995, forward strand.
GTGTGGAGATTTCACTGTGCTTGCTTGTTCCGTTTTTTTTATCCTTTTAGCGATTGTTAGATATAAAATTAATTATTGACATTTAAAATATATTAATCCATAACTAGTTGTTGATTATATTTAATTCATTAATAATGAAATAAAGGTGAACATGGTTTTTTATCCTGAAGCTTACGCAATTATTACTGGGCAGTATTTTGATAGTTCAGTTTATCGGCAAACTGATTATTGCTATTTTGATGAGTCTCGCAGTCTCCAAGAGAATCGCATTTTTCAATATATCAATGCAATTATGGATGCTGCTAAAAATAATAATCTAACAAAATTATTGGCTGATTGTCAAACAGCAAAAGAATTTTGTTTAAGAAATGCAGTAACCCTATTAAATGTAGAAAATACATATTGTATTCAACCGGGAGTAGCCCTCCTTCGGATTGCTTATAGAATTGATACCTTATATCAAGAAATCAATAATCATAGATCTATTGAGGAAGCATTTAGTCCTTATAAACTTTTACAATGTACGAAACCAATTCCTTTGTATGCATCGCCTGAATTGTTTTTTTTAATGGAATCAAAAAATAAAGATAAAGTAATTGATGCTGTTATAAAATCATTAGAAACGATAGACAACATTGATCATTTTTTTAGACTTATCTATTTTATAGATAAAGACAAACATTTTACACCTAAAGAATTAGGTAAATTTACGATAGAATTAATGCGCAAAAATACTTCACATCAAATGGTAAAGGATGCATTTGTTAATCGTAATTATTTTAGGCAAACTATTTTTACTTTTTTTGAAAACAATAAGATTGAATTGCTAGAGGTTTTATTAGAGAAGGAAAACCTCGAGTGGTTAATAGAAAAAAATTTATTTTCTATAATCAAAGATAAATTTCCTAATGATAGCTTTCAAAATATACAGCCTTCCCAGCCGAAAGCTGGAAAGTTGAACAAGGAGGCCTTCAGAATTTGAATCAGACGAAATCGGTGCCGAAGCAACACAACTTGAATAAGTTGTGCGATGCAGGCAGATTCAAAATCATAGGCGAGTCGACGTAGTCAAAGACCGATTTTTCATGTGCTTTGTGTATAAAATTAATTATTGACATTTAAGTGTTTGTATAATAAAATTAATTATATTTTTAATAACTTTATTTTTTTAATTAAAAGCGAATAAATATGAGTATAGGTTTTGATCCTGAAAATTATGCAATTATTAATTGGCAATACTTTGATCGTTCATTTTATGAGCAAAATGATGGGTACTATTCTGATGAGCATTGCAGCGTCCGAGAGAGTTCCATTTTTCGATATATCAATGCAATCATGGATTCTGCCAAAAATAATAATCCAACCAAATTATTGGCAGATTGTCAAAAAGGAAAAGAATACTGTTTAGAAAAGGCAGTAAATATATTCAATTCTCGCAATATTAGTCGAGTTCAGGGTGGAATAGCTCTTTTTCGGATTGCTTATAGAATTGATACATTATATCAAGAAATTAATAATCATAAATCTATTGAGGAAGCATTTAGTCCTTATAAACTTTTACAATATACGAAACCAACTCCTTTATATGTATTCCCTGAATTATTTTTTTCAGTGGAATCAAAAAATAAAGATAAAGTGATTGATGCTGTTATAAAATCATTAGAAACGATATCTCAGATTCATATTTTTTTTGAACTTATCGATTTTATAAATAAACACAAACATTTGACACCTAAAGAATTATGTGAATTGACGATGGAATTAATACGCAAAAATACTTCACATCAAAGGGACACAATGGAAAGTGACACAATGGAAGTATTTTTTATGCATACGCTCTCTTATAATCAAACTATTTTTACTTTTTTTAAAGACAATAAGATTGAATTGCTAGAAGTTCTCTTGGAGAAGGAAAATCTCGAATGGCTAATAGAAAAAAATGTATTTTCTATAGTCAAAGATAATTTTCCTAATGATAAACTTCAAATTCTTCAAAAAGAAGAGGAATTTTTAAGAATAAAAAGAAGAAAAAAAGAAGAAATTTTGGAGCTAGAAAATAAAATTCAGGAACATAAGTTCTCTTTAGAAAATTCATCGTTAAGGGAAGCGCGCAGCACCTGGATTGAATATAAAAGCAGAATGAAGAGTGAAATAAATGAAGGAAAAGTCGCTGAAAGCAAGGCTGTTGAGAGCGGTAAAATAAGCGTGGAAGTAGCCATAGAGTTTATTTGTCCTATTACCCAAGAATTGATGAGAGATCCTGTTGTAACGCGCGAAGGCCAAATGTATGAAAAAAAAGCTATAGAGCTATGGCTAAGAAAAAACACAAGCGATCCAATCACTAGAGGTCGTTTGAGTGAAGAAGATCTTTTTCCTGTCCATCCTATACGCAATTTCATTGAAAGAACATGGCTTGAGAATACCTAACTCTATTAGACCTCTTTCGAAACTCGCTTTGCTTGAGAAAAAAAAGATTTTTGGATTGTTTTGTGTATCTATTTTTTGTAAATGCGCTGGCCGATACGATCAATATGATTTTTTAGGTTTTCATTATCGATAAGATTATAATCTATGACATCAAAAAAATAAGGGAGTGGGGATTCCTCATTCAAAATTCCTGAAATGGTAGAGCTTGTTAATCCAAGACCCTTTCCTTTCAAGGCTATATCTACATCCGATCCTCTTTTATAAGTATTTAACGCCCGCGATCCGAAAATAATCGCTTCATCAACTTGCGGATAGGCTTTAATGATATCCACAATTAAGTGAAGATCAGTATGTGTTAAGCCAAACATCGTTTTTTCATCATATGATAAACTTGTTCAAGCGGCCCAAAGTAATGATTGCGGATTGTATGAATGGCTCTTTTAGCCTGTTCTTGGTTGTAAGTATGAGTTAACTCATTTCTTTTGTCCAACATTTCGATCCACAAAGCCCCATCTTCTATTAATTGAGCAGCAAAAGCTTGCTTGAGCACCTCTCTCGGAAATTGAACTTCTAGTCCTTGATTCTGAAGGTAATCTTTCAACGTTTTCCAGGCTAATTCAAAAGTAAATTCGAACGACTGAACTAAACCCGCTCCTTGAAGTTCATCATAAACTTCAAGTTTACAACTCTTCTGAAAGAAAATAAAAGCACGTTCAAAATTTTGAAATCGTTGCTTCCACCTAATATCTTTTATGTTATCTTTCATGTTTACGTGTGTTTTAACGATTATTTTTAAACTTTGCAATTTCAAACACGATTAATACCTTCAAGAACCCCAACCATGCTTTTCTAAAAACTCCTCGTAGGTCCCAAGGTGAAGTTCTTGTTTTCCTTCATGACAGACTATAATTTTATCCAAAATCATTCGTTTCAATATAAGCTCGCTATGAGTGACCATGATCACTGCCCCTTGGAAATCTTCGATTGCATCAATTAATGCTTCGATCGATTCCATATCTAAATGATGCGTAGGCTCGTCCAATAACAATAAATTACAAGGAGTTGCAATAATTTTCCCCAGTAAAACTCGGCTTTTTTCTCCTCCGGATAATACAGAATTAAGTTTTTTAGATTTATCTCCGCTGAACATCATTGATCCGCAAATCCCTTTTACCTGTGTCAAATTTAGCTTAGGGTTGGCTAAGGAAACTTCTTCTTCTATGGAATGTTTTGGATGAAGCCTATTAATGTTTGTCTGGCCAAAATATCCGATCGATAAGTTGTCAGACCTTTTAATGACTCCTTCATTTGGCAGAATTTCTCCGGCTAGCAAACGCAAAATCGTCGATTTTCCTCTTCCATTTTTCCCGATAATCGCAATTCTTTCTCCCTTCTCTATAGATAAGGAAAAATTTTCAATTAAAAATTGCGGAGAGGCGAGGTCATAAGAAAAACAAATCCCTTGAGCTTCCAACATCTTTTTTCCTGGAAAATTTGCTTCATTGAACAAAAAATCGAGGTTATAAAGATTTTTTAAATTCTCTAATACAGGAATACGACTGAGCATTTTCTGTTTAGATGCAGCTTGAGTGGCTTTTGAAGCCTTGGCGCCAAAACGATCGATAAATCCTTGTAAGTGCTCTCGCTTTTTTTCTAAATTTTGACGCGTTTTTTCATGAATCTCTTCTTTTTGCATCAACTGTTCATAAAAATGGATAGTGTTTCCCTTGACTTTATGGATTTTTTGCCGATGAATGCCCATGGTGTGGGTGGACACGCTATCTAAAAATTCGCGATCATGGGAAATCAATATAAATTCCCCTTTCCATTCCAATAAAAACTCTGTAAACCAACGGATAGAAACAATATCCAAATAGTTGGTCGGCTCATCAAGAAATAAGCAGTCAGGTTCGCCTACTAGAACTTTTGCCAGATGAAGCCTAAGTTGATAACCGCCTGAAAATTCTGAAGGAGAGCGATCAAAATCTTCTTCAGTAAAGCCCAAGCCAAAAAGGATAGTTTCGGCCTTATAAATACAATCTTGTTCCTCAGGACGTAAACCCAAAGCCGCCTCTTCCAATAAGGTGGGACGCGTAAATACAATATGCTGATCTAACATTCCGATCGTATAATTTTTCCGTTTGGCAATCGTTCCCTTGTCCGGAGTTTCTTGGCCGGTGAGCAAACGAAAAAGAGACGATTTACCAGTACCATTGCGCCCGACGAGCGCGCAGCGTTCCCCAGGATGTATACTGAAAGAGGCATCTTCAAATAAAGGTTCGCCATAATAGGCGAGCGTGAGTCCGTCAACTTGTATCATAAATGAAAATTATACCTGAAAGATCAGGTAATCAAAAGCAAAAAACTCTTCAAATATTCACTTTCAGGGTGATAAACGTTTATGGGATGATCGATTGCTAATCGATGGCGGCCGATAATCCGCACTTGCTTTCCCGCTTCAAAAGCCGCCTGGTAAAGAACTTTTTGAAAAAGCTCTTCGTTGACATAATGGGAGCAAGAGCATGTTAACAATAGGGAATTTTTTGGCATTTTTTTCATAGCGATACGATTGATGTCTTTATATCCACGGCAAGCGGGGATAATATCTTTTTTCTTTTTTGCAAATGCCGGTGGATCTAAAATGACTAAATCATAGGGCAATTCTTTTTCCCGCAAAAATTCAAAAACATCTGCGCAATAAGTGCCTTGAGAATCGGGTGAAAAGCCATTGAGCACTAAATTTTTTTTCAATGTATTTAACGAATCCTGAGAAATATCGACTGCATCGACACTCTGGGCACCCCCTGCTAAAGCATAGAGACTAAACCCGCCGGTGTATGAAAAAGCATTGAGGACTTTTTTTCCTTTGGAAAGCTCTTTTATCCAGAGGCGCATTTCTCTATGATCCAGAAAAAAGCCCGTTTTCTGAGAATTGACTAATGAGAGGATGAAATTCAACCCATTTTCTTTAAAGGCAACATGACTTTCCTTTTCACCAAATAAAAAGCCTTCCTCATCTTTTAGATTTTCTTCTTTTCTTGATGGCAAAAGAGATTTTTCATAAATCGTTTTTAATCTTAATCTTCGATTAAACCAATCGACGATCCATCCTTTGAGTTGATCGATCCCTTTTGTTGAAGATTGCAAGACTAAAACATCCCCATAAAGATCTGCAATGAGCCCGGGAATCGCATCCCCCTCTCCGTTAACTAACCGAAAAGCCGTGGTCTCTTTGCGATCAAACCATCTCTCTCTTATTTGGATCGCATCTTCTAATAATTGTGATAATTTTTCTAAGGGTGGAGTGCCATCAAAAGCAATCATTCGGCCAATAATGCCGGAGGCTTTGTTAAAATAAGCACTTCCAAGCATTTTGCCATCGCTTGAATATACAGGAAGAATGTCTCCATCTTTAAAGGAGGGAAGGCTTTTAATAGCACCTGAAAAGATCCAATGGTGATGATGGAGAATGGCCTTTTCTTTACCCGGCTTAAGAATGGCAGCTCTGGAATTGGTCATTGAGCCTATTTCAAGACTCTTTACTTTTGTCAGATTTTTCAGCTTTTTTTCCAATTTTATACTCTTTTAAACCCCGTAAATTTCTATCGAATCGCTTGAGTTGGGCTTTGAGAGTTGATAAAAGAGAGACGATTGCTTGGTCAACATTGCGCTGACCTGCCCTGACCATATTTTTTCCCTGGAATAATATACTCGCATGGAGCGCTTTTTCAATCTTTTGGTTCATCCCTTCTTCCATTGCTGGTTTTTTATCTTCCCAAAAAGTGGAGGGATCTATTGCTTGATTGAATTGCTCGAGCCTATTGATTAAATCAGCGATTTCTTGTTTTGAAAGATCTTTGTTTTCTAAACGCAAAGCTGCTTGGCCTATACTGAATGTTAGATCACCCATCAATTTGGTTGCGGGCGAGTGTTCAACCATCATTTTTTTCTCCAATCACTTCATCTTCACTATAAAGCCTATGACACTTAGGGTCAATCAATTTATTTAAATTTGGTTAATATTTTATTAAGAAAAATTTGTAAATGGATGTATTGCCAAATTTTGAGAGCTTATGTAAACATAGGGTTGAAAAATTTGGCAATACATCCATTCAAAAATCTCTCATTTTATCAAACAAAGCGAATGATGCAAGAGGTCTAATGAAGAAAAAAAATAATGAATCGACCTCTTGGCACAAGGTAGGGAAATGGTATAACGACTCGGTGGGAGATAAGGGGCATTATTATCATGAACATGTGATCCTTCCCAATCTCTTGCGGCTCTTCAATTTTTCAGACACATCCTCTTCATCTTTACTCGATTTAGCCTGCGGTCAAGGGATCCTCAGCCGCGCAATCCCCTCTCAGGTCAATTATCAAGGGGTTGATCTGGCAACCTCGCTCATCAACTCAGCAAAGCAATATAAATCGCCAAAAAATCATCGCTTTATTCTTGGAGATGTGACTCAAGAGCTCCCTTTAGAAAAAAATTCCTATACACACGCGGCGATCATTCTCGCCATACAAAACATTGAAAAACCATGGGAAGTCTTTAAAAATGCATCTCGTTATTTAAAAGAAAATGGAACATTCATCCTTGTCTTAAATCACCCCTGTTTCAGGATTCCACGCCAATCTTCTTGGAAAGTCGATGAAGAGAACAGCATTCAATTTCGGCGCATAGACCGTTACATGTCGCCTATGAAAATACCTATTCAAGCAGCTCCTAGCCAAAAGGAAAAATCTGCCGCTACCCTTTCTTTTCACCACCCTATTTCTGATTATAGCAAATGGCTAAATGAAGCAGGTTTTGCAATCATATCCATTGAAGAATGGTGCTCGGATAAATTAAGCGAGGGCAGAGCTGCCAAAATGGAAAATCGAGCACGCCAAGAAATTCCCCTTTTTATGGCGATAGTGGCAAGGAAACTTGTGTGAGAAATCCAATCGCGATAAACTCTTTAAAAAAGGAATTTATATGTTTAACATCAACGATATAGCTCTTATTTACAATCCAACAGTTTTTGAATATTGCGTCCCGCGTAAAACGGTAGAAGATGCTCTGCAGGGCATCACTTTTCGAGAAAAAGAGCCTCCTTATACCCAAGATGAGCAGGAACGAATCAAAGAAGACACCCAATTGATTTGGAATGCTGTCATTAGTAACACTCGCGATACCGATACAAAGGTTGCCATCTTTACCGCCGGGGCGCCCGGATCTGGAAAAACAACCTTAATTAATCAATTACGCGATCGCAATCTTCCCTATATCGATTTTGATGATGTGGCCTTAAGAGGGTTGAAATCGACTTATGTCGCAGAAAATGACCCTGGAACAATATCCTACACCAAATGGCGCCCCGCCTCTCATTATGCGACACATCTCATCACTGCAAACTTATGGCGATTGGGCTATAGCTTCATTTTTGGCACAACTTCAACGAGTCCAATGACAAAATTTACCTATAAACAACTCAAAACATTGGGTTATCGCTTAGAAATCATCCATTTGAGCGCACCTGATCAAGTGCGGATTGACTCGGTTAATAAACGCAATGAATCTTGGGTTCAATGCACCCCAGGGGGCACGATCGCAAAGGGAAAACTTCTTCCAGAACGTATCAACGATACATTTCTCGAGTTTGCCGATAAAATTGATTTTTATTGGAGAGGAGATGTGAATGAAGATGCTCAACATGCAGCCACTTGGATCCGCAACGAGGGGATTCACATCATCAATCCTAGTTTATACCATCAAACAAAAGAACTTCACAATTCGCAAGTGCGCGCAATGAACAGGCTAGATTTACTCTGGGAAAATAGCGTTGAGAATTTATCCCATTGATACAGTATGTGACTCTCTCATGTTGCAAAGGTTGCCATTTTTAATAATCGTACAGATCAAAACAAATGAAACAACAAACTTATGGATTAAATACTTTAAATTACGATTATTCAATTTACATAAAGATACTCATTTGCGCGATGAGCCATAAAAAATTTTGATAATTGATGCGATGTGCGAATTTTCCCTTAAACACCCAAGCGTAAAAGATATATTCAGGGCGATCAAAAATTGACATCGAAGAGAGGTTTTCTTGTCTAAAACAAAATCAACGATAAGAACGATATAACGA
>JANWJE010000081.1 GCA_025451995.1 Parachlamydiaceae bacterium
GCTTATTTTTGTATTTTGGGGAGCATACACTCCCGGGGGTTTGTTTTTTCCCATGTTGATTTGTTTTTATATTAAATACTATCCCTCTTGCTATCTCACAACCCCGGGAGCTTTCAAGCTAGCCCAAAATTCCAATATTCAACTGGAAGCAGTATATAGTCTTTCTAGCTGAAAGCTAGAATTTTTACAAGGAGACGGCCTTCTTTTGAATCAAGCGCCGTTAGTGTCGAAGCAAATTTCAATCTTAATCTTAATCTTTTTCCCTCAGCAAGATTAAGATTAAGATCGAGATTAAGAGGGTTACGAGGCTGTGAAAAAATAGAGATTCACGTCGATTTTGGCAAAATTTTTGCATCTTTCAAATTTCACTCCCTCCCAAAACGGCATGTGGGACGTTTCAGTCGGGGGTGAAATTTGAAATCTGCTAAAAATTTTATCCAAACTCGCCGGAATTCTAATTTTTTCACAGCCTCTACGGGCTCATCTCATCAATGTAAAAAAGGGCCGACTGAGGCTCACCTACATTTGCTCCCGGGATGAGATCTTGTCTATCGGCTGGGATAAAGACATTCTTTAAGTAACTGCGATAGGCAAGCGTCACCTTTGGCGCGTAGAGAAAAGTATAGGGAGCTTCATCATAAATAATTTTATCGAAGCGATGATAGAGCTCTATCCGTTGTTGTGGATCATATTCATATTCGAGCTGCTCGATTAATTGATCCACTTCAGGGTTAGAAAATCCTATCGCATTTGATGATCCTTTCTCTTTAGCCCCTATCGAATACCAAAGTTGCTTTGGATCTTCAGGCGGGGTCCCAAGAGCCCAGCCCAACAAAAGTGCATCAAAGCTTTTATCTTCAAACTCTGCCGAGAGATCTGCAAGATCCACCCCTTTGGGATTGCAATCGATCCCAATCTGCTTTAAAGCGGTAGCGACATAATCGCTGATCGCTTTGGTGGCTGGATTTTTGACATAGTATGTCAAATTAAAACGAAAGGGGGTCGCCTTGCCATTGATTAATTGATCAATGATTCCATCGCCATCATGATCCACCCAACCCTCTTCTCGCAAAAATGCTTTAGCTAATTCAGGGTCGAAGGGATAGGGTTTAAGAGAAGGATCATAGGAAGGGGAATAGGGGAAAAACGTCCCTGTGGTCTGTACGCCCATCCCATTGAGATTTTGGCGAATGATGCGCTCTCTATCGATTGCTAAGGTGAGCGCTTGCCTCACTTTTTTATTTTTAAAAAGGGGGTTATTTTGATTCCATCCAATGTAGTTATAACTTCTCCCCAAATAATCGAGTCTTTTCACTTCTAGCCCATCTTTTGCTTGAGCTGCATAGGGGGCGCTAGCAAGAAAGCGATCAAATTCTGCTTGCAAATTCGGCGGAACAGTAAAAAGATCGCTTCCACCGGATTTAAAGTCCTCCCACATCGCATCCGGGGAATCTTTAAATTTAATTTCAAAGCTTTCTGCTAAAGCAAAATAGGGTTCATAAAAATGGGGGTTGCGCCGAAAGCGGATTTCTCGCTCAGTCATCCCATCGAAAATCCAAGCCCCACAGCTCACAATAATATGATTTGCCCAATGATGAGAAAAATTTTGCGCCCACACCGGATTTGTTCGGTAAGTATTCGGATCGCTGTCATCTTGTATGATTTTGGTTCCATCGGAAAAATATTGATAGACAAATCGAGGAAGGGGGCGAAGAGAGGCTGTGAAGCTTTTGGCCAAATATTTCATTTTCCATTCTTCCTTCCCATCCCCTTCTTCCTTTTTTGCCTTCCATCGGACAATAAGATTAAAATCATCGAGGATAGAGATCTCTTCGATATCCATGAAATAATTCCGAAGGGCAACGGCTCCCGTCTCTTCAACATGGCGATTCATAATTGCATCTAAATAAAATTTTACGTCATAGGCCGTCACTTGATGTTTTTTTAGAAAAAAAGGAGAAAGCTGAATATGTCCGGAAAAATGATTGGGGTTTAACGGTTGCCAAAAAAGATCCTTGCGAAGAGAAATTAAAAATTCCGGATGCCCTGCTTCTGAATAGCGCAGTTCCATCGATTGAGCAAGGTCAGGAGTTAACGTTTCATACTTTCCGATTTCTTGTCCTGCCAATGAAACAGAGCATAAAGAGATCCAGGTAACAATTTCGCTCCAATTATTGAAAGGGTTCAAATTGTTTGGTTTTCCAATCGTGGCTTCTTTTCTAATTCCATGAGGAGTGAAATGATTTCCTAAAAGTTTTGGCAATGTTTTGGTATAAAATGGATCTTTTTTTAGTAGATTGTCTTGATTTTCTTGCTCTTCATTAAAAGATAGCGAGGAACGGATCTGAGAATCCGATGCAGGAAGGCGATCCACTTCATTTTGCAGAGCAATGATTGAATTTTTTACTTGCAGAAGATCCCCTTGAATCATTTTTAAATGTTGCTCGATTAATGTGGAAGACCAATAAAGCATCCCTATAAAAGCAAATAGACCAACAATAAGAAGGAGGCGCAGAATGTAAACTCCGAATGGCTCTTTTTTCATAGAAGGTCCTTTAAAAAATAACAAAATGAAAATGTGTTTGATTGTCCGAATTAAGAATCCAATGATTCATCCAGCCCATTTCCGCCACACCGCGTAAACAAGATAAAAGACCAACAGCGATGCAGCTACATCCAATAACAACCCGGTCATAATTTTTTATTTTTTTTAAGAAAGTGAGTGTATGCATAGCGAGGATAAGTGAGGGAGATGTCATCAATGCAAAAGCAAATCCATTTCCTAAACCAACCATTGGGTCTCCCGAGAGAGCACATGCTGAAAAAACAACGATCGTTTGACCGCATGGAAGCAAGATTGTAAAAAAACCAAAGAGAAATGTCGACCAGCCTTTATCCTTAAGCATGAGCATGGATGTAAAATGATGAAGAAAGTGGAGTCCATCGTTTTTAATGAATTTAGGTTTTATGTCGAATGCCCAAATTTTCTTCAATCCCAAAACAATTAAAATTACCCCGCAAGCAAGGCTTGCGATTTCGGAGAGATACATTTTTTTTAATGTCAAATGCAATACAGCCCCCAATTCACCGGCAAAAAAACCGGCAAGGGTAAATGAAAACAGCCTTCCAAAAAAATAAAAAAAACGAAACCGATGTTGCCCAAGAAGCATCACCAATGGACCGCACATGCCAAAACAATGGATATTTCCGAAAATATAAATGGGAAGCAAAGAGAAAAACAAAGTCATTTCTGCATTGCCTCATAGCGAATTTTTTGAATGGATGCAACATCAAGTCCCGTAGAACCGGAAGGGCGCATGAATGCAATCGTCGCCACATAGAATAAAATAGAAAAAAAAATGAAACAAAAACCGGCTGAAACAAATTGAAACCAATGCCATTTCTTCATAGAGACCTCTTTCGAAAAGTGGAACTTCCGTTTTAATTTGTCTTGTTATAACCTGACCTTAAAATTGTTATCAATACTAGAGACATGCCATGGATGGAACCCCAACAGAAGTTACCGTAGAAAGTTTAATTCGAAAAGTGAAGTCGCACCTCATTAATACGATCGGGCGCACAGTCGAAGAGGCAAACTCTTATGAATATTATCATGCTCTTTGCCACGCCATTCGAGAAGAGACGATGATCAATTGGATGGCAACAGCCAGAACAATCGCACAAAAAAAGGTGCGGATGCTTTATTACTTTTCTTTAGAGTTTCTCCCTGGACGCTTATTTCTCAATAATATTACAAATTTAAATTCAAACGAAACTGTCCGGCTTGTCCTTCAAAAAATGAATCGAAATTTTAGGGATATTTTAGAATGTGAAGCTGATCCGGGCTTAGGAAATGGGGGTCTTGGCCGGCTAGCTTCCTGTTTTCTAGATTCATTGGCAACCCATCGTTACCCAGCTCAAGGGTATGGGTTGCGTTATCAGTATGGTATTTTTGAACAGCAAATTTGGAATGGCGTTCAAGTAGAAGCACCGGATTGTTGGTTGTTAAATGAAACACCCTGGGAGTTTAGACGCGATCAAAGAAGGGTCCATGTTAAATTTTGCGGAACACCCAAACCTGCATTCAATATTCATGGCGATGAAATTATGAACCTAACACATGCAGAAGAGGTGGGAGCCCTCCCTTACGATTATCCCATCGTTGGATATAGTAAACATTCCGATTTCTCTGTCGTGACCCTTCGCTTATGGTCTACCAAAGATTCCCCGCGCAATTTTCAACTGCAACAATTTAATGCCGGACGATTGGATCAAGCGGCTGAAAACACTACATTGACTGACGTTTTGTATCCCAACGATAATACTGATTTCGGTAAAAGATTGAGGCTGAAGCAAGAATTTCTCCTGGTTTCCGCATCTTTGCAAGATATTATCCGGCATCACCTTGTCCTTTTCTATAATTTCCGCCAATTTTCAGATAAAGTTCGCATTCAAATTAACGACACCCATCCCGCGTTGGTGATCGCTGAACTCATGCGAATTTTAACAAAACATTACGATATTCCTTGGAAAACAGCCTTTGAAATGACTTTAAATTGCACGGGGTATACAAACCATACCATCCTCTCTGAAGCACTTGAACAATGGGAGCAACCTCTTCTTTACTATCTACTCCCCCGCCAATATAAAATCATAGAGCGAATCAATCACGATTTTTGTAATTCTGTCAGGGCCAAATATCCAAATGATGAAGATAAAGTGCGCAGAATGTCAATCATAGAGAATGGAAGAGTGCGGATGGCCCATCTTGCAATTGTCGGTTCTCATAAGATCAATGGTGTGGCTCAGTTGCACACTAACATCCTAAAGGGCAGCGTCTTTAAGGACTTCTCTGAGTTTTACCCCGATCGATTTATCAATATAACGAATGGAGTGACGCAACGGCGGTGGCTGCTTGAGTGCAATCCTGAACTTGCAAAATTTATCACAAAAAGGATCGGGGATGAATGGGTGACTAATTTTTTAAAAATTAAAGAACTGGCCTTTTACGCCAAAGGACCGGAAGCACAAAATGAATTCCTGGAAATTAAACTCAAAAATAAAATTCGTTTTATAGAATTTCTGAACCGTGAATATACTTTAAGAGACCATATAGGAGCCTTTTTCTCGTCTGCTCCACTGATTGATGCCGATTCCCTCTTTGATGTTCAGGTTAAAAGAATGCATGAGTACAAAAGGCAGTTGATGAATGCCCTTTATCTCATTATGGTTTATCATGATCTTCTTCAAGATCCGGGATCTCATATTAAACGAACTTCAATCATAGGCGGTAAGGCTGCCCCTGGATATGAAACAGCGAAAGATATTATCCAATTGATTTGTTGCATTAGCAGAAAAGTCAATAGGGATCCATCAATAGAAGGGCAGTTAAAAATTTTATTTTTAGAAAATTATAATGTCACAAGAGCCGAAGAGGTGATCCCAGCTGCCGATTTATCAGAACAAATTTCAACCGCCGGGACTGAAGCTTCCGGGACTGGAAATATGAAAATGACCATCAATGGCGCCTTGACAATTGGCACAAGAGATGGAGCAAATATTGAAATGGAACAAGAAGTAACCGAACAATGGTGGCCCTTTGCATTTGGTTGTTCTACAGAAGAAATAGCTGAGATGAGAATGAAAAATTCTTATCACCCAAAGACCATTTGCGAAAAAAATCACAACATTCAAAGGGCCGTCGATGCATTGCGCGACCGGACTTTTGCTCAAACCGATGAAGAGCATCATGTGTTCAGCTCGCTCTACCATAAATTAATGGAAGCGCATGATGGGGCAGCTCCGGATAAGTATTTTGCGATAAAAGATTTAGAAAGTTACTATACCACGCAACAACAAGTAGAAGAGCTCTATAAGCAAAAAAACTTATGGGCTGAATATGCCTTGCACAATATTGCAGCGATGGGAAAATTTTCATCTGATAATTCGATTCACAATTACTCAAAATTGATTTGGAATATCGAACCGTGCCCCCTCGATCAAGACCTGCTCGATCGCGTGCGCTATGATTATGCAGTCCATAACAGATGCTATGTGGGTTAAACTCTAAAGGCAAAAGAAATATCTATACTGCTTCCAGTTGAATATTGGAATTTTGGTCTAGCTTGAAAGCTCCCGCAGTTGAGAGATCGCAAGTGGCATTGTATTGATTTAATACTACGCCTCTTGCGATCTCTCAACCCCGGGACTTTGGCGCGCTCAAAAGCCAAATTTTGAAGTTGTTTCGGTATAAAGTACTTATGTGATAAATAAATTTTTGCCAATAGTATTGATTCTTCTAACCCTTGATTCCTCTGCTTTCTTTGCTCTCTCAAGGTGATGCTTAGCCCTCTCAGTAATTGGATCCACTCTTTTAGGACTCGTTTCTTTTTTGTTCGCTTTGTGAAAATTAATATCCGGTGAAAAATCTAAATTAATTTGTTCTGGAGATCTAATGTCACCATTATCTTTAAAATCATGCTTACTTGAAATTTCAACCATAAAAAACCCCCGTTAATACTCTTTAATTATAAACGAAAATAATTAAAGAAATTATTAACAAATATAAAAGAATAATTTAAGAGATTCAATGAATGTAATTTTTAAATTATAAATTTAATTTTTTAGAAAAGCTATTTGTAAAAAAATTAAATATGAAAACTAATTTTTAATATATACTGCTTCCAGCTGAATCTTGGACTTTTGGGCTGCTTCAAAGCCCCGGGGTTGTGAGATCGCAAGAGGGCTTGTATTGGGTTAATACTATGCCTCTTGCGATCTCGCAACCGCGGGAGCTTTCAAGCTAGCCCAAAATTCCAATATTCAACTGGAAGCAGTATATACACAAAAAACTTCAAAAGTTTGACTAAAAGCATGATAAAAGCAGGGATTTGGACTCGCAAAAGAATCAATGATGGGAACGATTTAAAGATATAACGATAATTTTTTTAGATGTTCAAAACGA
>JANWJE010000082.1 GCA_025451995.1 Parachlamydiaceae bacterium
ACTTTTGGGCTGCTTCAAAGCCCCGGGGTTGAGAGATCGCAAGAGGCATTGTATTGGTTTAATACTATGCCTCTTGCGATCTCTCAACCGCGGGAGCTTTCAAGCTAGCCCAAAATTCCAATATTCAGCTGGAAGCAGTATATATCATCATTTTTCTATATAATGCCAGAGTTTGATTATTGTTTCAAGCCGGGTGAATGCTCCTTTACAAAAAAAAAATTTGATAGTATGAAGAGGATATTTTAATTCCGTTGAGTAAGAATGACAAGTTATCTCTCCATCTATGTCTATTTTTTTTTAGTGATCGCCATTACACTCCTTGTACTGGGTTCTTCCACTCTTTTTCCAGCGCGGAAAAAATCGCCCGTGAAATACATGCCCTATGAATCGGGAATTCATACTGAAACACACCTCTTGAAAGAGCGCTTTACAATGCATCATTATTTAGTTGCATTGATGTTTTTAGTCTTTGATATTGAAGTCATTTTTCTTTATCCCTGGGCAGTGATCGCAAAAAAAATGGGCCCTTTTGCTTTTTTCGAAATGCTCTTTTTTTTAGCTGCTCTTATGGTTGGATTTATTTATGCTTGGCGAAAAGGGGGCCTTCAATGGGAGTAAATCAACCGTATCAGCCAAGAGAAAATCTCCCTTTTTTTGTTGCCCCTTTTGAGAAATTGATTCAATGGGCAAGAAGCAACTCATTATGGCCAGCTCAATTTGGGCTTGCATGCTGCGCCATCGAAATGATGTCGACAGCTGCCAGCCGCTATGATATGTCGCGCTTTGGAATGGAGGTCTTTAGGGCATCTCCTCGCCAAAGCGATGTGATGATTGTGGCGGGAAGAGTGAGTCAAAAGATGGCCCCGGTTCTCGTGACAATCTATGAACAAATGCTCGATCCCAAATGGGTGGTTGCGATGGGGGACTGTGCTTCTTGCTCAGGTGTTTTTAATAACTATGCCGTGATTCAGGGAGTCGATCGATTAGTCCCTGTCGATGTTTACGTTGCGGGATGCCCTCCACGCCCGGAAGCCCTCATCGATGGACTGATTGTTTTACAACAGAAAATCCAATCGAAAGAGGTAAGGAAAGATGATCGGAGGCACACTTGAAAACCTTTGAAGTGGTTGAACGGTTAAAAGAGAGTCAAAGAGATCTATCCTTTAAAGAATTTGATTTTAGAGATGAAATCACTTTAGAAGTGAAAAGTGAACAACACTTAGACGTTCTCTCTTATTTTAAAAAAAATGGGTTTGAAGTGTTGATGGACCTGACGGGGGTCGATTATTTAGAGCCGGAAATTGGGACCAAGATCGTCTATCTCCTTCATTCTCCATCCGATTTTCAAAGAATTAGGATAGCCCTCTTTGTTCCCAGGGAGGGGGTGGTATCCTCTGCGACACACCTTTGGGAAGGGGCTGATTGGTATGAAAGAGAATTATACGATCTCTTTGGTGTGCATTTTGAAGGTCATCCAGATTTAAAGCGTATTTTAATGCCGGACAATTGGATAGGGCATCCCTTGCAAAAAGATTATCCTCTTACGGAGGAACCGGTCTCTTTTAAACATGGGGTAAAGCCAAAAGTCCCATCAGAAATCATTCATGTGACAAGAAAACAAAAAAATATTCATGAGTAAAACATGACTAAAGTCACAGAAGATCTTAGCCTCGAACACACAGGGGATATCTTAGAACTCAATTTAGGTCCTCAACACCCTTCGACGCATGGTGTATTGAGAATTAAACTAAAATTAGATGGCGAAGTCGTTCTTTCAGCTGAACCGGTGATTGGATACTTGCATACAGGGATTGAAAAAGAATGTGAAACGCGAACCTATTTTCAAGTTTTCCCCCTTATAGACCGCCTCGATTATCTCTCAGGACCGATAGAAGAGCATGGCTATGCCTCAGCAGTAGAAAAATTGATGCAAGTTGACGTGCCTGAACGGGCGCAAATCATTCGCGTCATTCTGATGGAACTGGCCCGCATTGCCAGTCATTTGATTTGGGCGGGAACGAGCGCCTTGGAACTGAATATGTCCTCCGTTTACATGTATTGTTTTGCTGAAAGGGAAAAAATCTTAGATATTCTTGAAGGATATTCGGGTGCTCGGATGTTCCCCAACTGCTGGCGGGTTGGCGGACTTGCCTTTGATTTAAACCCGGAATTTGAAGAGCAGGTGCATGCCTTTTTAAAATCCTTCCCAAAGACATGGAAAGATCTCGACAATCTTCTCACACATAATTATGTGTGGTGTGAACGGTTGCAAGGCGTAGCGGTCATCGACAGAGAAACATGCAATCAATACATGTGCACGGGTCCTGTGATTAGAGCAACTGGGGAGCCTTACGATGTGCGTAAAATTTACCCTTATAGCGGTTATGAAGATTATATTTTTGATGTCCCGACGAAGACCACATGCGATGCTTATGCCCGCTATCTCATTCGGATGGAAGAGATGCGCCAAAGCGCATCAATTATCGAGCAAGCCTTAGGGCGGTTAAGGCCGGGACCTGTGATTACCGGCAATCGCAAAGTTGCACTTCCTCCAAGGCAAGAATTAGCGAGAAGTATGGAAGCGGTTATCCATCAATTTAAGTTGATCAGCGAAGGGTTGCATCCTCCCATAGGCGAGGTCTACCATCCTGTCGAATCTCCGAGGGGCGAGCTTGGATATTATCTCGTGAGCGATGGGGGCAATCGCCCCTATCGCCTCCGAGTCAGGTCGCCTTCTTTTCCCCATATTCAAGTTTTAAAGAAAGTGTTGCGGGGATTAATTCTTTCAGATGTGATCGTAGCGATTGCAAGTGTAGACCCGATTTTAGGAGATGTGGATAGATGAAAGAAGAGACCAAAGAACAAATCCTCCAATTGCAAAAAAAATATCCTGAAAAGCGTTCGGCCCTTCTTCCGGCCCTTCATGTCGCCCAAAGAGAAGCCGGCTATCTTCCACTTGAAATGCAACAAGAAGTGGCGCAACTTTTTGATATTGATCTCAATGAAGTCCATGCGATAGTCACGTTTTACGATATGTTTTTTGATCAACCTGTTGGCAAGCATGTCATCCATGTGTGTAAAAATGTTTCATGCATGTTGAGAGGATCTGATGAACTCATCGAACACCTCTGCCATAAACTTCAAGTGAAAGAAAGGGAGAGAACAGCAGATGGTGAATTCACCATCATCCCTTCCGAATGTTTAGCAGCTTGCGACCGAGCTCCCATGATGATCGTCGACGATCAAGTTGTTGGGCCGGTGAGAAAAGAAGAAGTCGATCGGATTCTCAATGAGGCTAAACAAAAAGAGAGAAACCATGCCTGAATTGCGCGTCCTCATGAAGCACGGAGAACAACGATCGATTAAGACGTATGAAAAAAATGGCGGATATCAAGCGATCAGAAAAGCGATCCCCCATATTGCATCCATAGAGATAATTGAAATTGTTAAGAAATCGGGCTTAAGAGGAAGAGGGGGGGCCGGATTTCCAACAGGTGTTAAATGGGGGTTTATCCCTAAAGACTCCACTCAACCTAAATACTTAGTGTGCAATTGCGATGAAAGTGAACCCGGCACTTTTAAAGACAGGTGGCTAATCGAAAATAATCCCCACCAACTGATTGAGGGGATGATTTTGGCAAGTTATGCGATCGGTTCCCACTTTGCAGTGATTTATTCAAGAGGGGAGTTTTTTGAAGGAATAAACATTTTAAATCAAGCAGTCCGAGAAGCGAAAGAACAACACTATTTAGGAAAAAATATCCTAGGATCCGATTATCATCTAGAGATCATCGTTCATCCGGGTGCTGGCGCTTACATTGCTGGTGAAGAAACGGCCCTCCTCAATTCCTTAGAGGGTTTTCGCGCAACGCCCAGGCTTAAACCTCCATTCCCAGCAGTTGCCGGTCTCTATCAAAAGCCTACCATCATCAACAATGTGGAAACACTCTCCAACATCCCGCACATCATCAACCGCGGAGCAGACTGGTTTCAATCGCTTGGAAAGCCCCCAAAAAACAGCGGGACTAAGATTTTTCAGATCAGCGGACAGATTCAAAATCCGGGGTGTTATGAATTTGAACTGGGCGTTTCGCTGAGAGAAGTGATAGAAACAGCTGGGGGGATGTTTCCCGGGAGAAATTTTAAAGCTTGCTATCCCGGGGGATCCTCCTGCGCCCTTCTCACAAACCGCCATCTCGATGTATCGATGGATTTTGAAACTTTAGAAGAGCAGGGATCGGCTCTTGGAACAGCTTCTATCATCGTTATGGATGACACGGCTGATATGGTCAAAGTCGCTCACCGCTTGATGCAGTTTTATCAAAATGAATCGTGCGGTAAATGCACTCCCTGCCGGGAAGGAACCCGCTGGATCACCCAAGTACTTAGTCGCATTGAAAAGGGAAGGGGTGTATTTTCAGATTTACCCATGATCGATCAAGTGTGCAAAAGTATGGCGGCCACCTCGTTTTGCCCGTTAGCAGTCGGCGCAGCGCCGCCGATTATTAGCGCCATCGCTGAATTTAAAAACGAATTTGAAGATTATATCCGCCGCAACCCCCATGCCGACCGGACTCCTGAAATGAAAATCGCCTACCCCTATCAAGGAACGTGTGTATGAGCGAAAAGATCCTCCCGATGGTGACATTGACAATCGATGGGCAAGAGGTGACGGTCCCTCAAGGAACAACCGTGTACCATGCATGCAAGCAATTGGAAATTAATATCCCTATTTTTTGCTATCTGGATCGCCTTCCTCCCTTTGGCGCCTGTCGTGTATGTATGGTGGAAGTTGAAAAAATGGCCAAGCCGCAAACATCTTGCACCCTTGAAGTGAAAGAGGGAATGGTCGTCAAAACACAAAGCGCCTTAGCGGAAGAAGCCCGCAAGCAAATCTTAGAATTTTTACTCATCAACCATCCACTCGATTGTCCCATTTGCGATCGGGCCGGAGAATGTCCCTTACAAGATAATACCCTCCATTATGGCCCGGGGCTCAGCCGTTTTTTTGAAGAGAAACGAAAGTTTAAAAAGCCTCTCCCGCTTGGACCGGTCTTAATGCTCGACCGCGAGCGATGCATCAGCTGTGCGAGATGCACCCGCTTTTCTGATGAAATTTCAGGAGATCATGCCTTGCAATTCATTGAACGAGGCTATAAAACAGAGGTCGGAACGCCGGGGGAAAAACCCGCCGAGTCGAAGTACATTGGCAATACGATCATGATCTGCCCTGTAGGGGCTTTGACAAGCCAGGTGTATCGCTTTCGCGCTCGCCCTTGGGATAATGATTCCAACACAAGCTCTTGCACCTTATGTCCGGTGGGTTGCAGTGCAATCTTTGATTCGCGCGATGGTGAAATCATGCGGGTAAGATCGAGAGAAAACAAGCACGTCAATGATATTTGGCTCTGCGATAAGGGATGGTTTGGCTATGAATTTGTCTATCATCCCGATCGATTGATGCAGCCTCTCATCCGCAAACATGGAAAATTGGAGCCCGCAAGTTGGGAAGAAGCACTTTCCTTTGCAGCAAAAAAAATTGAACAGAAAGGTAAAGTCGCGGGCTTAGGGGGCAATCCTTTAACTTTTGAAGAAAATTTTCTCTTTCAACAATTGATTCGTAAAGGAGCTCATTCGCCCCACGTCGATCATCGCATTGGAGTGCCAATTGTTGAAGAGCAAGATGAAGGTATTCCTCCTGGTATGGAAATCTCTATTGGGCAATTAGAAGAACTCACATTTGTACTTTTAATCGGGGTTGATTTAACCGAGGAATTTCCGGTCATTTGGTTAAGACTGCGACAAGCGCTCAACAAAGGGGCTAAAGTCATTTATATCGGTCATTTTGGTTTGGAAATTTCATCCCTTCTCACTGAAAATATTCTCCATTCCCCCGGGGAAGAAATCAAAATGCTCGAACAACATCTCGCTCGCTTTCAAGGGGAAAGCAATGGGGCGGTTTTTGTTGGAAGACAATATTTAAATACACACGATCGAAAAAATATTTTGTCCCTTCTTCATAGCTATTGCCATGCAAGCCACCTCTCTTTGAATATTATGGAAGGAAGGGGAAATAGTTTAGGTGCTCGTTTAGCGGGAATGCATCCGGAATTTGACCCGTTTGGAAAAAAAGCCCTTTCCCGTGGAATGAATGCGCATCAAGTGTTCACTGAAGCCGCAGCACATGGTTGGGACCTTCTTTATGTCGCCGGTTCTAATCCAGCGATTAAAATGCCATCATCGTTATGGAAAGAGGTGAGGGCCAAATTGGGATGCCTCGTTGTCCAAGATTTATTTTTAACTGAAACAGCCGAACAAGCAGATGTTGTATTGCCCACTCTTTCATTCATTGAAAAGGAAGGGAGTTTTATCAATATCGAAGGGCGGATTCAAAAACTGCACCCTGGAAAAGCGATCCCGAAAACCCTTTTCAGCGATTTAGACATCTTCAAAGCAATTGCAAAAAAAATCCAACTCAATCTAGAAGGTCCTCCCCAGCAGATCCTCACAGCCGGCCAAAAGATACCCATCCATAGGAAAGCCCATCAAACCAAACAACGGCAACAGGCAAGAACAACGAAAGGAAATCTCTTAGCCACATTTACCCATCCATTGTTTGATCATGGGGTGAGAATGAGGCATAATCCCCATCTCTTCGCCCTTTCAAAGGGTCCTTATGTGAGAATTTCGCCCAAAAATGGGGCTGAGAGACAACTCAAAACTGAAGACCCGGTCAACATCATCGCAAATGGAACGGCCCTTTCTTGCAAAGTAAAATTAGACGAAAAAGTTTCCGATGGAACGATCGTCCTTCCCCTAGGTTTTGAAAAAATATTGCCCATTCATGAACTGAGCACAGAGCTAATTAATGGGATGGAAATAGAAATACAAAGGGGAAATTAGCTTATGTACGAAATTGCAGTTGCAGCCATCATTAAAGGAATTGTGGTGATCGCGCTCCTCTTTTTAGCTGCCGCCTATATGACATTTATGGAAAGAGTGGTTATGGCGCGCATGCAGCTGCGCTTGGGGCCAAATCGGGTGGGGCCCTGTGGCCTTTTGCAGCCGATCGCCGATGGGATTAAACTCCTTTGCAAGGAGCGATTTCAGCCCGAAAGAGCCGATGCCTTCACTTATTGGCTGGGTCCTGCAATTGCGCTATTTACGGCTTTATTTTCATTTGCTTTAATCCCCTTCGGGGGATCGATCACCCTTTTTGGGCACACCGTTGATTTGCATATCGCCGATCTCGATACAGGGATTGTCTTTTTTTTAGCCTTTACTTCACTAGCTGTTTATGGAGTTGTATTGGCGGGTTGGTCTTCAAATAATCGCTATTCTTTATTAGGGGGGCTGAGGGGAACAGCGCAAATGATTAGCTATGAAATTCCCATGGGACTTTCTGTGTTGACTGTTGTTCTAGCCGCTGGCGCTTTAGATTTTAATAAAATCGTAGAGGCGCAAAGAGATCACTGGTTTATTTGGACACATCCCATCAGTTTTATTCTCTATGTCATTGCGATGTTTGCCGAAACCAATCGCGCCCCATTCGACCTTCCTGAGGCTGAACATGAACTCGTTGGGGGGTATAATACAGAATATGGCGGAATTAAATTTGCCATTTTCTTTTTAGGGGAGTATATCAATATGGTGGCTGTTTCAGCCATTGCGGTGACCCTTTTTTTAGGGGGATGGCATGGACCCGGAGAGATCCCCATTCTTTGGTTTGTCGTTAAAGTGTTTCTCTTTATTTTTTTCTTTATGTGGGTGCGCGCGACCATGCCCCGTTTCCGCTATGGTCAATTGATGGATTTTGGATGGAAGGTTTTAACCCCGCTTGCCATCCTCAATTTGGTGCTAACTTCTTTTTACATCTTGGTATTGAAATGAAAGAGACAATTAAAAAGATCGGTTCAATGATCGGTGGTTTGTTCATTGTCCTTAAATATGCATTTAAGCGGCCTGTGACCATTCAATATCCGGAAATTAAGAGGGCGCTGCCAAAGCGTTCACGCGGGCTGCACTATCTCACTAAATGGGAAGACGGATTAGAGCGCTGTGTAGGGTGTGAGTTGTGTGCCATTATTTGCCCTGCCCAAGCGATCTATGTTAAGCCCGCTGAAAACCAGCCGGGGGAAGTGCATTCCCACGGGGAACGCTATGCCTCCGATTTCCAAATCAATATGATGCGTTGCATCTATTGCGGCTATTGCGAAGAGGCTTGCCCTACAGGTGCAATTGTTCTCAGCAATGAGTATGAACTTTCAACGTACACTCGAGAAGAGATGATTTTCACTAAAGAAATCCTTACAGAAAAATACCCGGGACAATCGGGCCGCGATCCCAAAAGACTGATTTGAGATGCTGGAAAAAAGTATCACGAAAATCCCCGGAATTCTAATTTTTTCCCAACCTCTGAGTTATCTATAGTTTATACAGATCGTGATTCAAAATTTTGCCTTAAAGAAATCCCTTCCAAAGCAAAAATTAACGATGGTAATGATGTAACGATATAACGATTGAACAAAAGAGGTTTTAATTAAAGCAAATGTCATCGATTGCGTGTGTTGAGGCCCTTTGAAAAAAGCACTAAATACGCTCAATGTCTACGTTTGATTGCTTTTTTTAAAGGGCCCCAACACGCGCAATCGAGAAATTTTCATGCTTTGATCTTTGATCAAAACATGAAGGGTTTAAAAAAATTTAAAAACTTATCGTTATATCGCTCTATCATTTCTATCGTTGATCTTGCTGCGAGGTAGAATTTTGTTTCTATCATGGAACCCTGAGAATTTGAAGAAAAGCAAGATTAAGATCATGATCAAGATCGAGATTAAGAGGGTATACAAGGTGGTTGCAATTTAAGATTAATTTAAAATACAAAATCTCTGGATCGATTTTGGTATTGAATGGTGAATGGAACCCCTTCTTGAATTTGAAATTGATAGGCGCCGTTGGAACCCCCGAAAGGAGTGATTTTTCCTTTGCAGAAAATTTTCATGCATGTTGGCTCTGAGATGGGATTGCCATAAAAATTATCTCCCAAAAGAAAAAGACCGCGATTTGATCTGATGATTTCAATATGCGGCAAGCCAAAATCTTTAGATAATGCTTCCCATTTTTGAACGATATCCATACATTGGCTCTTCAACTCATTCACAATATTTTTCCTCCATTGGACATAGCTATCTAAATGTTTGTACGGTTCTACAATGACATATTTATATTGATGAAAGGATTTAAACATCGCTGAAGTAAGATCAGTGACCGCATTTTCCATCGCATATGGAAAAGTAGAATAGCTATCTGCCTCTTTGGAGGCGAGCCAAGTAGGAGTTCGAGATTCGCCCCAAGCCAAGAGACCCGGGGTGTTTGGTTTTGATATAAAATTCATTCTGATCTTTTCGTTAATTCCAAAACGAGGAGTCAATAGGGCTGCCTTTTCCAATAATAAGTGCAAATCCTTTTCATTGGTGATGAAAGGTGCAATTTTTTTTAAATGTTTGGAAAGTAAATCGAATCGATTGAGTATTTGTTCGTCCAAAGAAGCTCTTTTATCGATGTGTTGAAAGATTGTTTTTTTTGCATTGATCATTTCAGAGTTCCAACATTTCACTTTTTTGATTGTTTTCGGATCTAAACCCTCTTTTAATTGAGCAATGGGCATATTTAAAAATTGTTGAATGTTTGGACGCAACATTTTAACATGCGCATAATCCCAACCTTTTTCTAACATTTCTTTGTAAGTCATCATGATCCCTTTATTTTTAAAATAAAAGGAGCTCGCTCCGACGTTGATCAGTTTTTGTTCAATGGTTTTTATTGCATAAGGTGTCATCAATGGAATGCAGATAAAAACTTTTTTATTCGCATAATGATGATCAATATAGCGTGTGACTTGTTCTCCAGAATACGAAGCATCATCTATTTTGACAATTGTATTTACAAAGGGATGGCATTCTAAATATTCATCTAAACAATCTTTGTGAATGACAGCTTTTGGCGGATGGATGCTCATAAGATCTAGAATATGGGAAATGGCCCAATTGGCACTTCTATGTTTACCATCTCCAAGGATAACATACTCTTTTTCTCCTTCCGGAAATTTGAGGATTTCTTTAAGTGTTTCAGCAAAGCTTTTTCTTAAAGCAGAACGAAATCTCTCATAGGAAATATAGCGCGAAATTTGTTCTTCCGGCTGTAAGCCATGTTTTTTTCTTTTTGGATTTTCCAAAGGCTCCCTTATGAATGGATGAACGTGTATCAATGCTTCATCATCAGAGATATTAGCATTGAGTTGATTAGCTGCATCGATTGCTTTGTCCAAATCGAATGTTTTGCATAATCGATCGATTTGTTTGATCTTTATTCGATTGATGAGATTTGAAAGATAGTTTGAGCGAATAAGTTGATAATAAAAGGATTGATTTATTCTTTCTAAGTTTAAATCCTTATTTTCATTCGGAGCAAAATTTAAAAAATGAATGATCGCTTGATGGATTTGCCTCAATTGCTTTCTTTCCAAATAGGAGGCGTTTCTTAAAAAAGAGGTGTTAATTTCTACTAAATCGATAATGGATTGCTTGTCTTGAGGGAGGATTAAGTTCTGGCCTTTAAATCTGGGTAAATAATTGGCCATCCATAAGTTTCTTAATTCTGTTTGTGAAGTTTTTTCAGTATTTAAAAATTTCCTAAGTGTTGTCAGCTTGCACCCCAACTCCTCTTGGATGTTTGAATATCTCATTTCTTTTAATTCAATTTCCCTTGAAAACGCGAGGCTGTTAAAGATCGAGGGGTAAGAGTATCCTTTTTCAAAGGCTTTTGTAATTTTTAAATAATTTTTTGCCGCTCGTAAATTTTTAAAAAATTCATCTGAATGATAGGCGTCTCCACATTCGAGAGAACGCAATTTGATCTCTGCTAAATTTAATGCTTTTTCTGCTTTGATGATCGCCTCTAAACAATTCTTTGATTTTCGATGAGTTTCCTGAGCGCCTCTTAAGGTATCTTCTCTTAAAGACGATGAAAAGAGAGAGTAATACCATTCCCTTTTAGAATCGCTTGGTTTTTTTTCATAACGGTCGATAATTTTTTTATACCCCTGTAACATCTTATATTTATCCTAGAGGGGGATAGGTGAGGCAAAAGCGCTCAGAACAGCGGAAGTGATTTCATTAAGGGACGCTTGCTTAGACCAAAGCCATTTTTGAATCAAAACATATCGATGCTTATCTTCATTCATTTTAAATGAATGCCCCACCTCGGAGACATGGCGGGCAAAAATTAAAAGATCATTAGTATTTGTATTAATTAAATTCATAATTAGAAAATGTCCTTTGAAAAAAAAAGCAAATTTAGACATTCAGCATATTCAGTATTCAAATTTTTTCACAATCTCTCTGCGGCTTTGCGACTCTCGCTTGTTCCTCTGCGTTTAATTTTGTTCTAAACGGACGGCAAATCCGATTTGGAAAAACAAATTGAAACGCAGAGGAACAAGTGAGAGTCGTAAAGGCGCGGAGAGCAAGGTTTGGCTCTTAATTTCAGGATTCTAGTTCCTTAAGTCCCTTATTTTTTCTTTAGGTGTTTTTGTAGTCTTGTTGAAATTGTGCGATAATTGCCGCTTGATTTTTATAATGGGTGCTCAATTTTTCGAAAAATTTTTCATGAAATGTCAATTTTTTTCGAATGTCATTTTTTTCGTTCTCTTGTTTAACTTGACGACTAGCCACTTCTAATAATGTATTTTCAAGATAAGAAAGCTGGCTTTTAAGGGTGTCAATAAGGTCTGCTTGCTCCTGAATTTTTTTATCTTTCTTATTGATTTCTCTTGAATAAATATCTATTTGAGCAATTTGGGTATTAATCAGACCTTTGTGTTCACCTATTTTTTTGTTTTTTAATTGCAATTCATCTGCTTGCCGTTCAAAGGCTCTACAATGAATGTCGGAAATTTCTTTTTGAATTGTTAGAGCCTGTTCTAACCGAGAACATTTATTTTCCGTTTCGGCCATAATATGTTCCAATTTTCTTTTTTCGCCTGTTAATTTTTTTTCATTGGTTTCTAATGTTTGGATAAAGGCATCTTTTGCTTTTAAATCGCTCTGGGTAGCATCTAAGATCTTTTTCTTTAATGCATAACAAGATTCTAATTCTTCCTTTTGGTTTTGCAAAAGGGTTATTTTAGTGTTGGGATCATGGCTGTTGTTATATGCATTTTCTAGCGTTTTGCCAATCAATCGATGTTTTTTCATTTCTTCATCACTCATCAATTTGAATTGTTGATGTTTTGGAGAAGGGGTGTTTTGAAAAATATTAATTGTACTTTGAATTTCTTTTGATTGATTTTTGGAGGGTTCAGTTACAGTATGTATAAAATTGATGTTATTAATGTTAGTGATCATGTTTTAACCTGTCTTTTAACTTTGTTTAAAGTAAATTAAACATTATTATTGTGAATTTAAAAGAAAGAATGTGTTAGTGTTTTATAAAGAGTTTTAATTTAATCTTAATATAAAATTAATGTTGATTTAATATAAATTTTTGTTATAAGATTCATTGATTATAATGATTCGGTTTCATATGAATATATGTATAGATGCGAGTAAAATTGTATTTAATGATTGGCTAACTTGCCAAGATATGAAAAACTATGCTCTTGGACAAAATAAAGAGGGTTATAAAAATACTCTTGAGATTTTGCGCCATTGTCTAAGTGAATATCTAAAAAAAATTTCCAATGATCTTAGTTTCCATGGAACTCGATGCACCTTCCAATGTGAAAAATTGAAAAAAATAGAAGGATCCCTTTTAACAAACAAAGGAGACAAATATCTAAGCTCATCGGAATGGAATTTGCTGGCGCATAAGGATCTTCAAAAAACCACTCTCATTATCGCCAATATTTTAAAAACAGTGCACCCTACTGCATTGAATCAATTAAATTCTCCACCGAATTTTATGCTTAATGTTGTCGAGATAGCCAAAGCCCTCCAAGGAATTGATCGCGTGTGCCGACATAAAGGCGAGCACAATCGCACCCATTTAGTCGATGTTTCAAATCATGCCATGATGACTTTAACCCGTGAAAAGGCATGGCTTCCACTATTCAATTTCAGAACATCAAACAGAAGTTTTTTTGATTATTTATGCAAACATAATGAATGGACCTTGGCTGATGCATGTATGAAAAAATTTAATTTAGATTCCACTGCGTTTACACAGCTAAGCTATATGGAAGTCTTTAACACACTGACTGAAGAACTTGAAATAGAACTGCCTCTTAGTAATTTTAAAAAGATGAAGGATTTGATTCATTCTTTCATCCATGATAAGCCCGTTTTTGAACACCAAGAAAATGCTTTAGAATACAGAATGAATCTCCTTTTAGGTTATTTAGAAAAAAATATTAAATCTCTACTAAATAACAATCAGCTCGAACGTGCTGAGCTCTATTTGGAAGTTGTTTCTGGAACGATCGAAAAAAAATATCTCTGTGCCCTGCGATGGTTGATTGGCGAGGCAAAGATTGATCAAATGCTTTTGGAAGAAAACATTGGCGAGGCAAAAAATCATTTTAGCACATTGATTCATATTGCTAATGATTCAAAAACTCATGATAACGATCAAGTATTATTGGCCTGCAATCGTTTATCGGAGAAAATCATTCGAAAAATCATCGAAAAACAAAATTTTGAGCCGGCTATTGAATGGGCAATGAGCGTCATTGGGCTGACAAAAGCCCCGCTTATCACAGCTAAAGCTTTTGAAATCACAGATTGTTTTTTGGATAAATGGTCCATCGAAGAAACTAAAAAGC
Source organism: Parachlamydiaceae bacterium (assembly GCA_025451995.1). Taxonomy (GTDB): domain Bacteria; phylum Chlamydiota; class Chlamydiia; order Chlamydiales; family Parachlamydiaceae; genus JANWJE01. Next base: position 13,820 of record JANWJE010000082.1, read on the forward strand.
TTAGAATACAGGCGATTTTTCAAAGGGACGCGCAGTTTCAGAAAGATATTGTCAGGGTAATTTTGAAAAATTTTTCTGACTCCAATCAATCAGAGGCTGCCTTTTCCTTTATCAAAATCATTTTTCAATGGAGAAGCTGGTTAAAAGCTGATTGGGTAGAGCTATGCAAGCATGCTTGCCGTTCAATGATCGATGATGGAAACTATGACCTTGCAGAACAAAAAATGAATGAGCTTCTTCCTGAAGGAGAAATATTAAAATCGGTGATACGATACATTCATTATATAAAAAAAGTTTCTTGGCCATCAGGCCACGAGATGGAGATCCAAGTTCAAATTTCTCAAGCAAAGAGCGAGCTTCTCCAACTTCTAATAAAAAATAAGCAATTTAAAAGAACGAGCCGGTCTCAGGCAATTTTAATTTCACCGCAGAAAGCAAAAAAATACATCGCTAAAAAGTTCAGCTTATTTGAACAAGCCCCTTTGACAATAAGAGATGCATACAATCAATTTGAATCTCTTACTCATATGAAAGATCAAATGGGTAAAACTCCTAAAGAAAGGTTTCCTTATGTTTGGCATTAGTAATGAAATACATGCAACTCCCTTGCAAGCATCAACTGGTTCATCAACCGATGCCAATCAAAAAAAAACAAAAAAATTGTTGCGGTTGCATTTGCAACTCTTTGAGCATAGCGTCAGCTGTCAAGAAGGATGCCTAAGCAACAATTGCAAAAAAATGATTGATTTTATTGCTCATTATGAACTTTGCGACGATCGAGAATGTGAGCTATGTCGCAGAATATCCAACTTGGCAAGGTTTCATTTTGAAACTTGCAAAAATCCTGAATGTCCTGTCCCTTATTGCACTCAACGTAAAATTGCAATTCCTTTTGCAGGGATGTTTTTTGATAACTATGAACCAGAAGAATAAAACAAATGATGAAAATTTATCCTTTTCCCACAAGTTATGCGTCGTTTTTTGATAGCGTTAGCTCAACGATCAGATCGCAGGAACATGTCATTCTTTTAATCACCACTGTCGCTTTGGCTTCTTTAATCGTTTATGCGTCACGCCCTTGTTTGAAAAAATATCAATGGAAAAATCTTAATCCGGAAAATAAAGATCAAGGGGAGAAGGTCCCCGTTGTAGATAAAATTGAAATAAAAATAATAGAGAAAAAAAAGATGGAACCAATAAGACATTCATTGCCCCCAATTGCTGTAGATAAGCCCTCAATTGCAGTAACTAATAGTCCTGAAAAAAATTTCAGCAATATTGAAAAGAGCGTTCAATTTCCTGACAAAAAAATCATCCTTGCAAAACTTCAAGAAATATCCGATTTGGCAGAAGATGAAAGAGGTGATATTGCTGACTATTTTTCTAATGAAACCCTTCCTCAATCTGGCTTAAAAAGGGTCTTTGCAAAAATATCCACCGACATTGGAAAACCTGAAGATTACGGCACCGTTCTCGAAAATAAGCTTTCTGCTCTTTATTTAAAGTCACCGGGTTTAGAATCAGGTGAACCAAAAAAAATATATTTGGTACCTGACGCAGTGATGGCAGTGAAATCAACTGTTGAAGAATTCAAAAAAAGTCATTCAGAAAAAGAATCCAAAACAAGCCTGAAAAGCGAATCTCTTCCTATCCCATCAGCTGCGCAAGTAGAAGCCCAACATCTCATCAAGGAATTGGATGTCTCTTTAAAGCTATTGCTGAGCAAATCAAATGTGCCAAAAGAAGATCGGTCCCTGTACTCATTTGAAATTGAAGAAGTAACACTGAGTGCAAACGGACAGTGCTGCAATTTGAAAACGAATAATATTGTTATGGGATATTCTCTTTATCTTTTATTAAAGACATATGAGATCACTACAGACAAATATGATTACACCAAATATGGATCGGATTCTTCGCAAACCTTCCCCTTAACTGTAGAGCATTTAAAAACTCTCACTGCTCATTTTAAAACACTAAACCCTTTGATAGAGGAATCAACTGCATTATTTAACTCCCTGCTTGGCCGAGAGGGATGTGTGGAGATTGGTCAAAAGAGGGTTTCTGAATTTATTACAGACAATATCAACTTAACAACTTCTACATTAAATAAAATTGCTGAACTGTGTGACAAAGCTAAAGCAAAAGGAAAGGAAGCGCCTTACAGCTTATTTTTTTCTATGTTGGGCATTAATTTAAAGAGCCATCCGGCTAAAGCTTTTTATAAAAATTTATTCCTCACTTGGTTTTCCGAGTGGGAAATGGTTGGAGCCAATGGAAAACCGAAACAATTTCAAACAGATGATCCGGATCGATCAAATGTCAATTTTGTTCAGATGACTCAACTTTTACGGGCAATGACAGATTTTATTGATTTATGCCAGGAAATGAAAGTTAAAATCAATTCAAACGAAGATTACCTAAAACATCTAAAAACCCACTTAGAGAAAAAATTGAATGAATTGGCAAGCAAAGCAGGCATTTCCTTAGGCTATACTTATAGTTTAGATAATGCCCATTCCATTGAAGAAGCTAAAAAGGCCTATCAAGAAATCTATAAAAAGACAATCGATACGGGAATAAACGGGGTTTTTTGCCTTAAAGAAAATGATCTTCGCATGGAACCATGGCCTGAACTCGTTCAAACAACCTATTGCGAATCTCCTTTTTTAAGATATCTTAATCCGTCAACCTATCAAAATAGCCAAGGTCAAAAACTGCCGAATCTCTTGGGGTTATTAGACAAATTAGGAACGAAATTTCCTAAGTTTCAATCTCAAATTTACGCATTTAAAATTGAGACTCGAGCATTTCTAGATAGCTATCCCAAATTGAATTTAGAAGATATATCGGAAAATAAAAAATACGATCGCACCATTGCTCTTTTAGAAAAATGGTTGGTGTCTCTTTTAAACCAAGACAAGTTTTCAATTTCCGATCGCACCGTTGACACATCTCTTTTAGGATTGAATGTCATCAGTTCTAAGGAAAATCAATTAGAGGCGATGAAAGATCGAGTGAGATCTCTCCTTATTCCTTTGGAGAAGTGGGGATTCGAAGAATATCTCGATGATTTCAAATGGGAGTGCCATCTAAAGGCAGCCAAATCAATGCATGCTTCGAAGAGTGATCAAGATCAAATGGCTGCATTTTATAATTTAAGAAAAGCCATAGGTACTTTTAACGGCTGGACGAGGGATCTTGAAAAATTAGCCAGCGGTTTTATGAATCTTTATCTTCCAGGTGAGATTGCAGTTAAAGTCCATGTCTTTTTTAGAGAAGTTTTTTGGGAATTGAATGAACAGGGAAATGATGAAAAGTTATTTCAACTCCTTAAGTATTTAGGTTTTGAATCCAATCAAACCAATGAAAGGGCCCAAAGAGAAGCCATCTATAATAAATATCGCAATAACAAAGAGGGAATTTTGCAAGGGTTTTGGCACTATGCACGCTTTGAAAGAGATCTTCCTATTTATATTGTCTCCTTTCTCATAAGAGAAAAATATTTATACAAGAGAAGTGGAAGTGGTCGTGTCTACTCGCCTACATTAGATATTCATAAGCCTACACACAGTTGCGGAGGCTCAGATATTAAACCTGATTCCACTCCAACGCTTGAGACTAAAAAAGCCGGAGGTAAAGAGACCAAGAAGAAGGCTGATGACACTCAAGGAACGGGTGGCTAGGCGAATGCTTTCGATAAGCCATAACAATCAAGGGGAAATGATGAATTTACCCCTTGAGCTTAGCAAAGAAAAAGGGTTTTTAAATGCAACGCTTCGCTTTGCGAAGGAATTTTTTGTTAAAGAGCAAGAAGACATCCTTCAGAACATGAGTCAAGACATTCGCTTTAGATCTTTCACACCTTTGCCAAAAAGTTTATTGACTTTTGTATGGGCTGAAAAAGAGAGGCTTGTTCTGCAGTCATCGCATCGCATTCTTTTGGATGATGATGAAAGAAAAGTAAGAAGAGGCAACGATCTATCGATTGATCATATTCCAAGAGATGAAACGCACCCTTCTACATTTGCCCCTTTTTTAATTGAAGGGTATTGGATTCCGGAATCTGAAGGGGAGTTTTTTTCAAACGCGACTCTTGAACCCTCTCCTTTTATTAAGGAAACTGAAAACGGGAGGGAGATCCTTTTTTTAGTCCACCCTCACTCCAAACATTTATTCTTACCCTTGCGGGAAAAATATAAAGATAAAAAAATCGATTTAGAGGCCCTGGCTCTCAGTTCATTTCGCACCCTGCTTGTCGCCTATCAAAATACCTTTTCTTTTATAAAAGTCAGCCTCGATAAAGAAATTGGATTCAATGAAAAACAAGAAAAAATAGTCCGCATCCTCTCGAAAAAAGAATGCGCTTTAAGTGTGGCTAACACAGGTCTTATCCATTCTCTTTCTATGGCATCTCCGTCTGATGTGAAGATGGAGTTTTTATCGGAGGATTTTTCCTTTGTACCCGGCAAACATCTGATCAATTCCGGTTTGGGTTTTGCCCTCGCTCAAGAAAAAGGGGCCGGGATGATCCACAGGATCATTCCACAATGTTTGTCAGAACCAAAGGAATTCATTGTCCCGCTTTTTGCACTTCTCGGTCCAAAAAATCGCCCAATGCTTAAAGCTTTAATTGAACAAAGCGGCCTTCCTCCCACTCAATGTGTGATGGAAAAAATATTAAAACCCCTCATGCTTTCCTGTTTGGAGCTCCTTTTTAAACACAACACTTCAATTCAAGCGCACGATCAAAATATCATGATAGCCATCGATCCGGAACAGCCGCATGCGATCAATACCCGATTTGTTTATAGAGATATGGGAGGGGTCAACACCCTTCTCATTCAACGGCAAGAATTAAAAAATAGGCTTCCATCAGAGCTTCAAGCGGATGACTATTTTTATTTTGACAAGCACTTTCATGATGCGGCAATCAATATCGATCGCATTGTCACGGTCGCCTATTTATTGACAGAACAATTTTTTAATGACCAAGAGATTTGCAAAAACGATGAAGAATTTTTTCAATGGAAAAAAGAAATGTGCGATCGAGGGTTTATTAAAAATTGGACATCGGATGCAGCGGAGTGCCATACTTTAGAAATTCCCATCGATCAATTTTATCACTTTGGTTACTTCGAAAAAAAACTGGCAGCACTCTTATTAAATTATTTTTTAGAAGAAGGCTGTTTCTTTGGAAGATATGACGTTTTCCAAGATTTTGTGGAAAGAATGAAAATCAATTTGGAAGGGAAGGATCAAATCGATCCCTGCATCTACCAACAAGATTGGTTTATTGACCTAATTAAAACTTTTTATCACTAATTTATGATTCATTTAACTCAACATCCATCACTAACTCTTTTAGATTATACTGAGATTGAAATTCCAAGTCTCAAGCAAAAAAAAGAGGCAAAACAAGCATTAGAATATCTCAAAGCCGGGATTTCAATTGTGACAGAACCCTTCTCTGAGACAATGACAAAAATTAATAGCTTAGTTGGTTCGTTATGCAATAACTATTTTAATCAAGCTATTTATGAATCACAGATTGATGCTTCAAGCGGAAAAGAAAAACAGCATCTTCTAAAAGAAAAAATCAACATTCAACAATCCATTCAATCATCTAGAAAAGAATTGATAAATTACATCTTTCAAGGGATTGAAAAAACTCAAGAACAAGAAGATGGTGTCGTCGATTGGTTAAATGTGCGAAAAAGTAAAATCTCTCATTCAGCCAAAGAACAATTTGCAATCAGAAAGGAAAATGCAATAAAGAATTTTATTTTGGCCCATCGCCAAAATATCGCTATTGATGCGCTCTCAAATGAACAAATCAATGAACTTTTTACCCAATGTTCCAAAGAAGCGGAACTCATCTCGCAACTCAATCATGATTTCCATGTGTTGTTATCGATGACGCCGGCTTACTCCATGGATACCGAAGAAGAAATGGAACTTGAAATTAGCCATTCGGGATACACCCCTTTTTGTGCGACAATCACTACAAAAAATGTCGCTATGGGCTATTCAATCTACATTTTATGCCGCTCATTACAAATTATGCGCGTCAAGCATTACTCTGGGGAGAATGAGTTTCCTTTAACTATCGAACAGTTAGAGCTCATGCATAAACATTTGCGTTATATGATTCAAATCACAAACATCTTCAGTGGACTTTTGCAAGCGATTGTCGGAGGAGAAGATAAGGAATTTTTTGAGCTAGGAAAAAAGAAATTAAGCGAACCCATACGCGATCAAGAAGACTTTAATAAAAGAAGTGGAGAAGTCTTTTATGAAAAAAATCTTCCCGATCGAATTGCTATTTCAGCTGTTGGCCTAAGTAAAATGAAAGAATATCAAAATAGCAATGATTCAGTTTATTTCTTTTTATTCAATCAAATCTCGCTCTATTTGGCTCTTCATCCGAATAAGGAGGCCATCAAAGCTCTTTTTGAAAGATGGTATGCTGAAGAGGGAATGAAATCCCTCAATGGTCTCAATAAAACGTTTCAATTTGATGATCCCTGGCGCTCAGCTTTAGACCCTTTGCAAATCATGCAAATTGCCCCGAGGATGAGCGTTTACCTCAGAGCAATATCTCTTTTTAAAATTGACCCAAGCCAAATTAAGGAGCTAAGTTTAGAGCAGCTTCTATCCAAAGATTTTTTTAGAATGATCGAAAATATCGATCCATCGTTAACAAGGCAGCTCAAGAATGAATGGGCTGCAAACTGGACACAGATTGAAAAAGGGGTCAATGATGAACATGCAGGATTATCGAGGGATTTTTTAATTTCAAAAGTCGATCTTTACCAGGCTCGTTTATATAAACAATTTATACTTAAGTGTCTTAAATTAAAATCTCCAAATTTAAAAGAACTCTATAACCCAACTGAAGAAGAAATTGCAAACCTCTATGGCAAGTTAAAATTTACAATCTATAATAATAATCAACAGCATAAAAATGTCAGACAATTATTCAAGCTCTTAAGAAAAAGTCTTAACGTTTCATCCCCACCTGTTAAAAGTGAAAAGGAAGAGGAAAATATTTTTCAAGATTATGCTCACATTATAGATCAATTAGAAAAAGAGCTCGTTTTGCGCTTGAATGACTATGCAGATATTCCAGCCATTGGCGTTTATGGAAAAGAGCAAGTGGATGCTGCTGTCTATAGTTTTGAAAGGTATGTGGCTTTGATTGTCTATAGAGAACAATCGAAAATTGAAGATGAGGCTATCATCAATTCTCTTATCGCTGCAGCGGGTGTCACCTCAAAAGCAAAAAAAGATGACCTTCGAGAGGGATGTGGAAGCGGACTTATAGGGCGAATCATTTATCTCCCATCCTTTTTGGTGCAAAACGTGGAGGACGACTTACAAAATGCTATTAGGCAGTTTAAAAACAATTGTTTGGAAGCAGCATTTATAGAAGAAGAAATAAACAATTGGGAAAGTTCCATGCATGTGATCCGCAAGGAATGGATTGCTAAAGAATTGGGGATTCGGCACCCCAATGGCAAACTAGTCAAATATGAACCTTTGATGGATAAAATGATTCAAAAATGCAATGCTGTCACCATTTTTCAAGAGATGATCGAATTGTTTTGTTCCAATTTCTACGCTCTTAGTAAAGAAAAAAGAACTGAAGAAGAAGCAATAGGGGAACAATGTTATGCCATTTTCGAAGAACTGGATTTTGGAACGAATAGAATCGATCTAAATTCACGCTATAGAAAATCGGGCGATCCGCATAAAGAATGGGATTTTCTCCGCTTTAAGCTCGATTTGCCCAATTATCTTATCCCCTATCTCATAAAAAAAGAAATTTTTGCTCGAAAAGGACGCTCAGAAGGGGAAGGGCAAAACAATTGCGCCGTGCAACTTAGCACCGAGGGGACTTTGGTTAAAGCAATCAATGCAAATCATTTGTTTTCCGGAGGCTTTGGTAAAATCACCCAAGAATTAGCCAAAGACTCAGACCCGATCGATTCAAGCTACAATAAAGCGATCAAAGAATACGAAACATTTACCGGCTGGATGAAAAAATAGGCAACGCTTTTGAAAAAATAAAGAATGCCTTTATTTTTTCTAATAGCTATTTTAATAAATAAACGAGGTGAATTTATGCAGTCAGTTACAAATTCTCACTTTCATGCTAATAATCAGCGGTTGAATATAAATGAACCGGTGACCTGTAATTCATTCACGCAAGCCTTAAAGTACTTTTGCTGCGGTTTTAATGATGATAGTGCGGAGGATACTGATTATGTAGCTATGCCTGTTGAACAACAAACAGTTGAAATTGCTAAAGTTCAATCGATAAGCATGCAGATTATAGGAAATAAAAAGGATGAAGAAGTCATAAGACCCTTGAATGAAATGGTAAAAAGAGAATTGCCTGTAATCATTTCAGCTAAAGACATAGTGGATGCGATAAAAGGTGTGAATCCGATTGCTAAGGAATTTACCACGATGCATTCGATCGAGAGTCAACGCATCTCACATCAAGAGGCGAAAGCTTATTTAAAAAAATATTTAACTGCAATTGATGCAGATGTTGCTTTTATTTCACCTCCACCACTCAAAAATCCGATGTCTGTTAAAAAAATCCAGATTTCTCCATTATCCAAAGAGGTCTTTTTTTGGGAGAATACACATGGAGTGGCTGGGGATATTCAAAAGGACGGAAAAAGAATTGAAGATACTATTATCATGTATGGAGTAGCAAGTCAATTTAATGGATGTGAAGCGTGCGGACCTTATACAATACCACCAGGTAATGCAGTACATCGTTATAAAGGAGATCTAACACAAGGCCCTCAAGCTCAATTGCAATTCCACCCGCACCAAGTTGAACTCATTAATTGCGCAGGAAATAAGGGTTTCAACGGTTTAATCAATATGCTAGATGAAGAAACGAAATCTTCGGTTATGCATGGATATTTTATGCCGAATGAAAAAGATGCAGATGCTGTCATCCAAGCTTTGTCAACTACAACGGAGGTTGAATATATTTGTGTGGCAAATAGACCCTATGATGAAAGATTCAAGAAAATGGAAGATCAACAGGTCCACATGACTTTACTGTCCGCTCCCGCTTTTGGATATGGTGGATTGCGCAATGGTGCAAAGAGAAATCAAATTGAGTTTTTATGTGCCCTTCAAGGGTTTAGAGCTCAATTTCAACACTGCATACATTTAGCAAAGAGTGAGAGGAAACCGGTCATTTTTAAAGCTGCAGGAATGGGATTAGGCGTTTACGGCAATGATGAATTGAATGTTGCAAAAGGTTTTTATGCCGCTGCGAAAGAATTTGAATCACAGCTAAAAGAAAATGATGTGACGGTGCGATTTCAAGTATTTAGGAATACGGGAAGAGCGAAACATATGGCTAATATTTTAGGTCTTCCTCAATACTTTGCATAGCTACACCAAGTCAAAGAATGAACAATGGCCATTGTCATCTGCTTAGCAGATTGAACAATGGCCATTTTTCATTTCACCCGTGAACGGTTACTGCCGTTTTTAGGTTTAATTCTTTGCGTTATTTTTATAAAAAACTTAATTATTATTAATTTTCCTGAATTAAAATCTGCAATAAATAATTTAATAATTTCAGGTTTTATGTTAAAAATATTTGGTTTTAATTCGTTTCTTAATTCTTTAGCTTCTGGGGATCAAAACTTACCGGGAAAAATGGTGAAATCTGCAAGTGTGAAGATTAACGAATTATTAAAGCATGAAGAGGCTTTAATACAAAAATTTTCTTTAGTCAGAACAGACTCCTCCAGAGAGGCAATTGCTAAAAGATTGTCACAAGTACGAAATAACCGGGCTGATATCGCTTTAGGTATTTCCGACGATATTGTTGTAGAAGATCCGTTGGCTGAAGGAAAGGCTAAAAAAATTATTATCAATAGACAGGTTTTAGGCCAAGTCTTTGCAAAAGCTCTTCATCCTAATAAGGAAAAGGAGCTCAAAGATGAAGTTGAGGCAGCTGAAAATATTTATAATAATCTATCCGAAACAGGAATGTCTGGAAAACAGATAAAACGGGCTAATTTAGCTCTAGATTTTGCGCCTCTTCCCAAGGATGCCTGTGCAGATGGTGTCTATACTGTCATGATGCCGCAAGCAGCTATAGACTTAGAAAAAAAAATCAATCAAAAAGGTTTTAAATTCCCGGAAGCTTTAAAGATGATTTGGCATATTGCTAACGGACTGCACAATTTACACAAAGCTGGATATGTCCATGGAGACTTGAAACCAGAAAATTTTCTCCTCTATAGAAAAAAAGGAGAGCATACCGCAAAGCTTGCGGACTTCGGAAAGAGCCAGCCATTAGAGAAAGGGCAAAATGCGGTTTATTCGGGAAATCCACGTTATTGCGCCTTGGAAGGTAGTCTCAATTTCGAAAGTGAGGTTTTTAGTGCAGCATTGTTGATGATTCGCGTTCTTGAAAGCGAGTTTTTGGCTGAGTGCAAAGAAGATATGTTGAGTGTGCCAAATGAAAAAAAATCAGTTAATGAAAATATCATCAATCAAAAAAAACGGCGCGGAATAGAAAAGTTTGTTGTTTTAGATAAAGCTTGTCCACAAAAAGAAATCACTTCAACATTGGATTCAATAACATTTTATGCCAGCAAGTGGGCAAACTTTACAGCTTCAAAAGAAGCTTCAAAAGCCGTTAATGGTTATATTGATGAATTAATCAAGAAGTTGAGAAATAAATACGCTGATAATTCTCATTATATCATTAAGATTAATATTTTAAACAGCCTTCTTAAACTCATGACTCAGTCTGATCCAAAAAATAGACCGAGCATGGAAAATGTTGCAAAAGGTCTTTGGATGCCGGATTCTGAAGACACTCTTCAAGATGTTCAAGATATCCTTACCGACGAGACTTTAAAAAAAGCTGACGAAACGCACAAAGATTTTCCCAAGCAATTACTACGAGATTTCATAGGAGCTTATTATTATTTTGATGGAAAGAACCTCCACGAGCAAGCGTTTAAAAAATTAAAGGAGCAAAAGAAAATTTTGGCTTCAGCGATTGGGTTTGGTAAGAGCATCAGATCGAATGACAAAGTTCGCGTTCAAGCAGCCCAAATATTAAAAGATGAATTTGGCGATCAAGCATTAAAAAACATTGGTTCAATTTGCCAACAATCTTCATTCACATTGATCATTCAAAATATTATGCTTCAACAAAAAAAGAATTATAATTTTAAAAATGATAAACATTCACCCCCTGAATATTGGATTGAAGATCAAGGGGAAAATATAAAAATGAGCTTAATCGTTTATTTGGAAGGTTATATTTTAAGCATTGATGCTGAAGATGAAGATGAAATAAGCCATGGCTCTAATTGCTATGTGATAGCTAAACGTGAAATCCTCATTTCTAAAGAAGATCTTAAACGAGATTGGACTAATGATTGTGAAAAAGAGGTTGCTCCAAGCCTTCAAGTGCAAGATTATTACTCACATTCTCATGCTAATATCAATTCTGCAATTAAGGAAATGATGGATCTGCATCTTCTCGCAGATAAGGATTCAAAAGCATTAGATCGATTCATCACAGCAGAAGATATTGAACAAGAAGAAATCATCCAAATGGCGATTGAAGAGGATCTAAGCAAACAATTGGGTGTTGCAGAAAAGAAAGATCCAACAGAAGATTTAGAGATTGAGGTAGAGGAAAAGCCTGCAGAGGCGGCTGAGTTAGTTGAAGAAATAGATATTGCAATAGAGGAAGAAATTACAGAGCATGTAGATAGTGTAGAAGAAGAAAAAACAAAGATCGCCATAGAAGAACGACCAGTAGAATCAATTAAAATTGAAACCCCTCCTGAAATAAGCAAAGCGAAAGAAAAAGCTGCAAAGCCAACTTTAGAAACAAAAAAGGCTGCATCTCCTGGCTATTTCGATTGGATGTTTAAAAATATATTCACATTATTTTCGTTTGTGACAACGCCTGCTGCTTGGTTGCATTCCTTTTATCAATGGTTTAAGAAAAAGATTTTTGGATAGGAAGTCCAATTCACCAACATAGGTAACGCTTGGCTACACCCTTTCAGGTCGAGAAGGGCGCACACAAGCAGGTCGAGACGACCTGGTTACGCACGTATTGCCAAATGCCAAATTTTGAAACAGTAGAGGTATAAAGATAAAAAAAGAATTGACTGCTGTTTTGCCCATATGCTATTCAACTATTCATAAAATTCAGATGTCGCAAGGATTGTGGCATTTGCTTACAGTGCCGGGAGATTATATTCTAGGATGGCGATGAATCAGGTCAATAGTGGACAAATCCTACTCGGTCTTCTTTTAATGGCCTCTGCTTTAGGAGTCATTTTATATAAGAAGCCGATTTATGCCAGCCTCTCATTTTTGATGACCTTGACTATTTTGGCTGCTTTTTATTTGCAACTTTCGGCCGAATTTATTGCGGTCATGCAAATTTTGGTTTACGCTGGTGCTATCCTGGTGATTTTTGTTTTTGTCATTCTTCTTTTCCAGGATGCTTATCAACAATTGTTAGAAATCAAACCAAAAAGCAATCAGAGTTTTCTTTTTTTTACTGCGCTCGCTCTGGCTTTAACCTTAGCATTATTTTTTACAAGGATGCTTCCGTTTTCTTCCCCAGCACATTCTCTTCCCGAAGGCTATGGAAATGCGGGATCCATCGGACAGGCCTTATATATCGATTTCTTCTTTCCTTTTGAAGCGGTTATCCTCCTTTTTCTCGTCGCAGTGGTAGGCTCCTTGTATATTGCAAAAAGGGAGGGATAAGACCGTTTATGGAAATGTATATTTTTTTAAGCTTCGCCCTTTTTTTTATTGGAATTCTCGGTGTCTTGAAAAGCCGAAATCCCCTTATCCTTTTTCTTTCAATTGAAATGATGCTCAATTCCGCAAACCTTTTATTCGTCACATTTTCTAGACATTGGGCAAATTCGATAGGACTTGTTTGGGTCTTTTTTGTTTTAGTTGTTGCGGCAGCTGAAGCCGCGGTGGGGCTTGCGATCATCATTCATCTTTTCCGTTCCAAGAAAGTGGTTGATATCGATCAATACAATTCTTTAAAGGGATAAATGATGGCCAATATTGCACCCATCGCCTTGTTCTTACCCCTCGTTGGTTTTTTATCTTTAGTCGTTTTACATCGATGGGTCAATCGAGTATTTACAAGCATCATCGCCTGCTCCTCGATAGCCCTTTCTTTTATCTTATTTCTCTTTTTGCTTGGCCATTATTTATCGCTTGGAATGGAGCCGGAAAAAACCACCCTTTTTCAATTTGTACCTTTAAAAGGCATTCAAGCGAACTTTACTCTCTATATTGACTCTCTTTCACTTTTAATGGCATTGATCATTACAGGGGTCGGTTTTCTCATTCATCTCTATTCAGTTGGTTATATGGATGATGATGAGAGTTTTGTCCGTTATTTTGCTTTCTTAAACTTTTTTGTTTTTTGCATGCTTCTTCTTGTTTTAGCAGGCCATCTCCTCACTCTATTTATCGGTTGGGAAGGAGTGGGTCTGGCATCTTATCTATTAATCGGATTTTGGTATGAGCGGCCGGAGGCTGCAAGAGCTGCAACAAAAGCGTTTGTTGTCAATCGCATTGGCGATCTTGGGTTTCTATTAGCCATGATCCTTGCTTTCACTCTTTTTGGCACAGGTGAAATCACTGAAATTCTGACAGCTGCAAATCATCAATTTGCGGAAGGATCGATGGCCATCGTTGCATTAACACTCCTATTTTTTATCGGAGCGACCGGCAAATCTGCCCAGTTGCCGCTTTATACGTGGCTGCCCGACGCCATGGAAGGGCCCACACCTGTTTCTGCACTTATCCACGCTGCCACAATGGTGACTGCGGGTGTTTATCTTCTCGTGCGCTTGCATACGCTCTTTCTTTTGGCACCATTCACGATGCAAGTTGTCGGAATTGTGGGAGGGGTGACATCTCTCTTTGCTGCTTTATGCGCCATTGCCCAAACCGATTTGAAGCGCGTCCTCGCTTTTTCTACAGTCAGCCAGTTAGGTTTAATGTTCCTTGCCTGCGGGGCGGGAGCATTTTATTCAGCCATGTTTCATTTGACCATGCATGCTTTTGTTAAAGCTCTTCTCTTTTTGTCAGCTGGAAATGTGGTGCATATGCTCCATAACACAACTGAGATGGGTAAAATGGGCGGATTGCATACGATCTTCAAAAAAACGCATTGGTTTTTTTTAATTGGTGCTCTAGCCTTATCGGGAATTCCTCCATTTGCAGCTTTTTTTAGTAAAGACCTGATCCTTGAGCAAGAATATTTAGCGGGGGACATCCTATTGTTTTATATCGGCTTAGCGGCATCAATACTCACAGGTATCTATATGATGCGCGCTTATTGCCTCACTTTCTGGGGACCAAGTCATCTAGAACCTCATCTCGCCGGCTCAATCCATGAGGCGCCAAAAATCATGCTGATTCCGGTTGCCCTTTTAGGGGTGTTAGCGATTATCGGTGGATGTTTAGGATATACCTATGACAATATACCTCTCCTAGAAGGCTTCTTAAAAGAGGTGGGAGTCACACATAGAGAAATAGAATTGCATAGTGGATTTGTTCTCACACCTGAAACATGGGTGGCTGCGGGTGGGGCGTTTATTGGCGTCATATTGACAGCCCTGTTGTATACTCGATATCAACATCTCTTAATCAAGCCGATCAGCCTCTTGAACAAGCAATTTTACGTGAACGAGATTTATGAAATGTTGATTGTCACACCTTTGAAAAAACTATCAATAATGATCGCCTCATTTTTTGAACCTGCACTCTTTGAGGGGTTGATTGGGTGGATGGCAGTTTCTGCAAAGGGAGTGGCAAAGCAACTCCAAAAAATTCAAAGTGGACAAATCAGATCGTATTTATCTTGGATGGTTTTAGGTTCTGTATTGCTAATTCTTTATGTCATAGGTCAATGATGTTATTGTTGTTATTGTTTTTAATGCCCATAGCCTCCTCTCTACTCCTTTCTGTTTTTAATAAAAGATTAAAAATAATTGCTTGCTTTTTAAGTCTTATCCCTCTTTTTTTATTAGTTTATTTTCCAGTTGAAGCTTGGATTCACGATGAATTTAAAATCGATTGGTTTCCCATGTTGGGAATTGTTTTTCATTTGAAAATGGATTTTCTGTCGCTTCTATTTATTTATTTGACTGCCATCATTATTCCCATCGTTATTTTTTCTACAGAAAAAGAATTAGAATATTCCCCTCAATTTTTTTATCGCTTAGTTTTTCTTTTGGAAGCGCTTTTATTTGCCTTTTTCATGGCAAGGGATTTAGTTGTCTTTACCGTTTTCTGGGAAGCGATGTTAATTCCTGTTTATTTTATTATCAGTATCTGGGGAAAAGCCAAGAGTAAAAAAGCGGCGATGACATTTATCATTTCGATGATTGCAGGCTCCTCCCTTCTCATCGTGGCTGTATTAGGGCTTTATTTAGCTTCTTCGACCTTTAATATGGAAAAACTATCGATAATGGCTTCCTCCTCACCGCATGCTGTTTGGATGTTTGCCATTTTCATCTTGGCATTTTCTGTAAAGACACCCTTATTTCCATTTCATGGATGGCTTCCTATAACCTATTATCAAGCATCGACTTCCGGAACCATTCTCTTATCCTCCTTGTTGTCAAAGGCCGGCATCTATGGATTCTTAAGAATAGGATTGGGAATATTCCCTGAGTTGATGAGAGAATGGAGTCCGTTGCTTCTGGGTTTGTCGATTGCTGGAGTGTTATATGGGGGAATGGCCGCATGGATGCAGAGCGATTATAAGCGTTTAATCGCTTATTCTAGTTTATCTCATGTCAATTTTATTCTGGCTGGAATTTTTGTTTGGAATCAGGCGGCACATGAAGGGGCTATTTTGCAAGCGATCAACCATGGAATTATCATTGCTGGATTATTTTTAGTCGCCGGATGGTTAGAAGAGCGCGTTGATTCGACTGCTATGGGTCCATATCATGGGTTGGTCAAATATTTTCCAAATCTATGCTGGTTAACCTTAATCTTTGTCTTAGCCTCTGTCGCACTCCCGGGGACGAATAGCTTTATCGGTGAATTATTAATTCTTTTTGGAGTATTTTATCACGATCCTATAGGGTCGTTTCTCTTAGGCTTGACAGTGATTATATCGGTTATTTACATGCTTCGTTGGATGCAACACGTCTATTTTGGAAGGCCATTCATCTCTTATGAAAAGAAAATGAATGATATTCGATTCAAGCAGCTCCTGATTGCGTCACCTTTAATCGCTCTTATTCTTTGGATCGGAATTTACCCGAAACCTCTTTTGCAAATGGTCGTTCCTGCTGCCCAGATTTTTGGAGCTGGAGAAATATCATGACTATCGTTTTTACTTTTGCCGATCTATTCGCATTAAGTCCATTAGTGATCATTTTGATGACCGCCTTGCTGGTCTTGAGTATTGAGTCTCTCTGCCAGCACCCTAAGAATTGGGTGCATAAAATTGCGTTATTAGGCATTGCAATCGCTATCCTTGCATCTGTTTTTTCTCCCGGTTCACAATCAGAATTATTGACAAGATGGATAGCGTTTGATTCTTTTACGAAATTTTTTACCTTGTTTTTTTTAGCCATTGGATGGCTTTGTTGTTTATTAGCTCACTCATTTTTTAAACATCATCAGACAAGTCAAGGAGAATATTATTTTCTTCTTCTCGCCGCTCTCTTTGGTTTGATTCTTGTAGCATCTGCCGCCGATTTTTTAACCCTCTTTTTAGGCTTAGAAACGCTATCTATCGCGCTTTATGTCTTATGTGCCTACATGAAAAAATGGGAGCTTGCCGGAGAGGCTGCGATCAAGTATTTTTTAATGGGGTCATTAGCTACAGCCTTTTTGCTTTATGGTGTGGCCCTCCTTTATGGCTGGGCAGGTACAACAAATTTTGCTCTTATAGCTCAACAACCTATTCCCGTTGGTTCCCAATATTTTCTTTTCTTCGGCGGAATTGCCATGATCATCTTAGGGTTGGCTTTTAAAGCAGCTTTAGTTCCTTTTCATCTTTGGGCGCCGGATGTCTATGATGGAGCTCCAAACCCTGTCACCGCTTTTATGGCTACTGGAATAAAAGTGGGGGCATTTGCAGTTTTTGCGAGAATATTCTTATTCTCATTTTCGCCATTTAACCCTGTCTGGAATGACCTCCTGATATCTCTATCGATTGCAACCATGATTTATGCTAATTTCGTCGCTCTTCGGCAGATTCATCTCAGACGTTTTTTCGCATATTCCGGCATCTCTCACGCCGGTTTTTTATTGATTCCCATCATTGCAAGGGGCTCTGATGCCTTAAACTCTCTTGAATTTTACCTCGTTATTTATACGTTAGCGACTTTGGGATGTTTTGCGATTTTGACAACCATTGAATTTAATCGAAAAAATTCTTCTATTGAAGATTTAAAAGGGCTTTTCTATCGCTCACCCTGGCAAGCAGGAGCTTTTGCATTTTGCTTATTAACTTTGGCCGCCATTCCCCCAACCCCCGGCTTCTTTGCTAAATTTTATGTTTTTAAAATTGCTTTCCAAAGCGGACATATCCTCTTAGTGGTCATTGGCCTTTTAACCACTATCTTGGCAGTTTATTATTATCTTAGAATCATTTCTGTGATGTTTACTCCAAAAGAAACCGAGCAATTGCCAATACAAATGAGCTGGCCTTCTGCTGTTGTGATTGCAACAAGTTCAGTCTCTTTGATCGTCTTTATTTTCTATCCTGAGATATTGAATAATTTTTATTAAATCTTAATTTTAGTTTAATTAATAAGATTTAATATGAAGCCATTAATTTATTTTTGTGGGGGAGTATGAATTTAGATTTTAATAATAAATATGGATTTGCTGATTTCCAAAATCCTTATATCAATGTGAATTCTTTGGGAAATCAAAACAATCCACAACATGCAACCATTCATCATCTGGCGAACGATCGATTAACATCTGTGCAATCGCAATCAGTGGAATTTCATGCACAGAAGCCTATTGTTTTTCCGGAATTTCTGGATGAAGATGATATCGGTTATTTAAAAGATGATACAGTATGGTGGAATCGAATTGCAGGTGAATTTAACCTAAAAACGGCAGTTCAAGATGCTAAAGCGATGCAAGATTTTGATTCAGAATCGCTTTTGATGGGGGCTGAACATTCCCAAAAGGTGAAGGCCGCCCCTATCAAAAGTGATTATGGATCAAAAGATTGCGTTGATTTAGCGTCTTCAACTGCCGTTTTTAGGTTTAATCATAAAAATATAAAATCGCTTGCTCTTGAAAAGATCAAGCAATCCACTGTAGATTTTCCAAATGATCACATCGAGAAATTTATAAGCTATCAATTATTGAATTATGATTTTAAAAATGATGTGGATTTAACAAAAATCACAGATGAAAAAATAAGAGTGGAAACAATCAAAAGAATTGAAGCGTGTTATATCGCCTCTTTATTGCGAAAATATATTGTGAGTCAGTTTGAAAATGAAAACGATGAACAAGGGCGCATTCAATTTTGCGATCGATGTGAAAATGAATATCGAGACATTATTCATTTAGAAAAACTCTTAACTTCAAATCTTGTGGATCCATCCCAAGAATTGACATGGTTATTTCGATATGAGAGGGCCATGATCGCACTTAAGCATTTTTTTACACTCACAAGTAGGAAGGGGATCTTTCTCCACGTGGGCCGTTTATTAGAAGGTTCTAATGTTTCGCCTTACATAGTCGGGACTGGTAGTACATTTAGAACACAAAGAAGACTGAGCTTAATGGAGTATATCTTCGAAAAACCTAGGGGAACGAAAAGAAAAAAAATTCAGCCAATCGAAATAGAACAGCCTGAAAAAAATCAAAAGATTTCCCATGAATTATTCAAAGCGAATTTGTCTTTAAAAGAAGACATTCAAAAAGAAGAAATTCAATTGATTAAGCAAACTCAATTTATGCAGGATTCTTCTTCATTTTTGAATTTTGGCACACACTCTCTTGCATCACTACCCTGTGATTATTTTATTGATTCTTTGGAAGGCAGTGATAATGAAAACACCATCAACGGGGTGGAAAATAGAGAACAGTCGGAAGATGAATTATTGAACTGGTGGGATCATCTTGAAGAAAACTCAGATTCATCTGGATGGTAGCATTTGCAGATGTAATTATGCAAAAGGTCTAATGAAAGAAGTCTAATTTTTCTCGTGAAAAAAAGATCTTTGCACTAATTTGAGAAAAATGATTGGTAGGGAAGAAATGAGAGAGCGATTTTTATTTTCTTTGAATATTTTTATCTTGAGCGCCCTTTTTGTTGTAAAGGTCAATGCCCTCACTTTGACAGTCAATACTGATACAGATCTTTACCCTGGGGGGCAAACTGATTCTGATGGCGCCACTTCTGGTGATCTGCGCTATTGCATCAATTATATTCTCAATCAACAAGCCCAAGGGACAACGCAAAGTTATTCCATCGTTTTTGCTCCCGGCATTGAATCCATTCAACTCACTAACAAACTTTCGATTGTCAATCTCCTTGGAACCGACACCATTGTCATTGGAAATCCAGACCCGGCACCTGCTGTAACGGTTTTAGGCAATAGCGGTACAGGCGGCTTATTTATTCGCCAAGGAGCTGTAACTTTGCAAAACCTCAATTTCCAAAACTGTAATGCCGCTGGAGGTAGCGGGGGTGATGCAGGGGGCGGTGGAATGGGAGCTGGGGGAGCTCTCTTTATCGATACAGCCGGTGTTACTCTTCACAATGTGAACTTCATCAGTTGTTCGGCAACTGCGGGACTTGGAGGAACCGGCACCGGAGGGGGAGGGGGCGGCCTTGGGGGTAACGGCGGCATTTCTTTAGGCGGTGGCGGCGGTTATGGAGGTAACGGGGGAGATGACCACGGCGCCGGAGGAGGTGCCGGTGGCGATGGAGGAAGCAGTTTAGGTGGAGGGGGTGGTTCTATTCTTGGGACCACAGGGGGGAGCGGCGGAGCTCCTCCGACAGATGCAGTCACAATCAGTCCTCACACTCTTTCGGGACCTTCTACAGCTTTTGTTGTGGGTGGCGGGGGCTATGGTAGTAATGGTGACACTGTTGGCGGAACAGGTGCTGGGAATGGGGGGCAAGGCGGTTTCGATGGTGCGACTAATCAAGGAGGCGATGGAGGTAATGGAGGCTCTCCACAAGCGGGTACAGGGATTGGCGGGACAGGGAGTAATGTGGATTCTACCCCGGGAAATCCAGGGGGAATGGGACAACTTGGAGGGGTTGGCGGAGGCGGGGGAATCTATATTTCTGTCTCCTTACCTCCCGGTAGCGGAGGTGGGGGTGGCGGTGGTTATAGCGGCGGCGGCGGTGGCGGCGGCAGTGGCGATTTTGGTACCGATGCAGGCGGCGGCGGAGGAGGAGGAGGAGGGCTTGGCGGCGGCGGCGGCGGTAGTTGTGGTGTGTCCGGAGGTCTGGGAACCGCTGGCGGAGGAAATGGGGGAGACTCTAGTATTGGAGGTGGCGGGGGCGGCGGCGGACTTGGGGGCGGCGGCGGTGGGGGCGGGTTTGGTTTTGATGGCATCGGCCATGGGGGTAATGGTAGCGATGGGGGCGGTGGCGGCGGAAGCTTTATTGGTGGTACAGGGGGTTATGGAGCAGGGGGAGGGTGTAGCAATATAGGAGGATTTGGAGGGGGAGGGGGCGCTAACGCTGCCAGCGGAGGATTTGGCGGCGGCGGCGGCGAAGGTGGCGTTGGTGGATTTGGCGGCGGCGGCGGTGGAAATGGCGGAAACAGTGGCGTTGGTGCTACACTTAGCTCAACTGACCTAGGGGGCAATGGAGCCGCTTTAGGCGGAGCTGTATTCTTAGGCAGTACAAATGGCCAACCCACACTTAACCTAACCGGTAATTGCGCGACTTCTCTCAATTCCACTTCGAATCATTCCGGCGGTGGATTTGCTGGCGGGAATGATTTTTTTCTTTATTCAGGCGCTATTTTGAATCTCATGCCTAACACAAATGAAATCATTTCAATCAGTCAATCGATTATTGACGATAGCGTGCAATCCATTCCTTCATCCCCTAATTGGGTAGAAGGGAATGGTATCGGCGCTAGTCTTCAAGTGACCGGTCCTGGGACCGTTGCTTTAGGCGGAGTAAATAGTTATATTGGACCAACTACAGTTACATCCGGCACGCTTGACCTGATCAATGGAACACTTTACGCTGGTGGGGCAGTGATAACTAGTCAAGTCACTATCGCAGCCGGAGCTACTCTCAAAGGGACAGGCGCAATTAATGCCTCCACGATTGTTTCAGGGGTTCTTTCTCCCGGAAATTCGATAGGAAACCTTCAATTTAACGCACCTTTACTTCTGTCTGGCACATTGTCGATTGAAATAGCCCCAACACCCGGTGTGAATAGTCAAATCATATCGACCTCAACCGTTGATATTACAGGATCTATGATTCAGATTGTCCCGGAGTCCGGGACTTACACAAATGGTGCCCAGTATACGCTGCTTACAAGCGCGGGTTTGACAGGGAATGCGACTTTAAGTATTCCTGCTCCATTTTCCGGCACGCTCAGTTATCCGGGCAACTCAATTGTGCTCACTCTGGTTGTGCCCGTTCCGCCACCGCCACCACCACCACCGCCACCGCCACCACCGCCACCGCCACCACCGCCACGTCCAATTCAACCTCCCACACATTTAAAGGGGAAACACATCAAAGATAAATGTGGTAAGAAGACTAAATTTTTCAATCTCTTAAAATGGGATCCACCGGCATCTGGCATTCGTCCGACTGCTTATAGAATCTACCGCACAAGCCTTAAGCATCTCGTTGGGACTGTCCATGCAAATGAGAAATTAATATTTAAAGATAAGCTCCATCGCTCAGACATAGGCAGCTATACTTATTATATTATTATTTCTCAAAACGGCGATCATTTGTCTTATCCGGCAAATATTAAAATACGATCAAATGAAAAGGCGGTGCGCACGTGTTCCTCTTCCGGTCATTAGACTTCCTTTTAGCAAGCAAATTTTAAATAATTGGGTCTAGGATCTACTAGCGAATTACAAATATGCTTAGAATCAAAAAGATACAAAAAGCGGACCATCAAAAAGTGGAACTTCCGTTCGAAAGAGGCCTAATTAGACCATCCACCTCCGGTCGCTTTGTAAAGTGAAATGCTCTGTAATAATAGATCTTTCTTGTTTTGTGCTAAAGCTTCTTTCGATTGGATGAGCTCAAGCTCAACACCTAAAACTTCGTTATAATCGATGAATCCTTGGTTGTAGAGGTCGAAGGTGAGCCGATAGGCGTCTTGCTCATTTACGTCTATTTTATGTAACTCATTTTCTTTTTCCAATTCCGATCGATAAGCTGCAATTCCATTTTCGACTTCTTCTAAAGCAGTCAAGACAGTTTTTTGATAGTGGAGGCATGCTTGCTCTGCTTCTATACGATTAAATGCGACATCCTGCTTGAGGAGTTTGCTATTGAAAATGGGGAAAAGCAATTGGGGAGCTGCAAGCCAAGTGGCCCCTGTTCCTTTTCCCAAAGATTTTAATTGTGTCCCAACTTCACCGATAAATCCAAAAAGAGAGAAGCGTGGAAATAGAGCGGCGATGGCGGTTTCCACTTCTTCTGTGGCAGCGGCCAATTCTCTTTCTGCCTTGCGAATATCTGGACGCCGCCTTAACAAATCTGAGGGCATCCCGATTGGCTGTTCAACCGGTAATGATGGGAAATCTTTTGTTTCAGATAAAAGACAATATAATTCAGCTGGGGGATAGCCCAAAAGCACGGAAAGGCGGTGGATTGAGCTCTCAACGGAACATTCAATTGCGAATGAGTTATTCAGTAGATAAGACAATTCTTTTTCACTTTGCAGCATGTCGACTGAGCGGATTTTACCTATTCTTAAGAGCTCTTTTAAAAGAGAGAGTTGTTCACGGGCAAGGTCGATTTTCTGCACGCTTAGGTTCCACATATGCTGATTGAAGCGCAGTTCAATGTAATTGCGGGCAATTTCAGATGAAAGTGAGATCCATAGATCTGAAAAACTTTCCTCTGCTGCTTGTTCTTTTGCCTCTGATGCGTTGATTTGATGGCGGCGGTATCCGAAAAGATCGATTTCCCAATCGACATCGAATCCCGCTTCAAAAAAATTCATATCTCTTTTAGAAGAGCCGCAATGTTTTAAAATCCCATGATGGAGAATCTCTTTACTTAAGAGAAGATGTCCGCTAGTGAGCGAGCCGTCGATATGTGGATATAATTCGCTTTTTTTACCCTTATGGAGGAGTCTTGCTTCTAAAATGCGATTGTATGCAAGCGATAGATCTAGATTTTGCTGTTTCGCAGTATCTAATAATTGGCATAAAAGAGGGTCTTCCAAAGCATTCCAAAATTCGAAAGGCGAATCATGTGCTTTAAGAGAACCGGCAAGTTGAGAATGCCAAGATGTTGGAATTTCAATGTCGCGCTTTTTATATGAGGGAGCAGAACAACTAGCCAAAAGAATCAATAAAAAAAGGTTAAATCTCATTAAGGGAACTTAGCCTCGATAAAAACATCCATTTGTTGGCCTACAAACACATTGTGATCTTCATTTTTTATCCGGTAAATAACCTGTAGAACTTTTGTGTCGCTTTTATCAGTGATTTCGCTTGTGACGTTTTGTTTGTTGACCAAGTAAGGAAGAAGGCGAACAAACTCTAAGGCAAATTCCATTTGAGAGTTGCCTCTCAAGAAAGCAACTGCCGGAGCTTTTGGTCGAAAATAGGGAGCATCATATTGGTTGATGCTGACTTTTAAAAACACCTCTTCGGTATTTCCAACAATCATTAAATTTTTTAATGAAGCAGGGGATTCACCTTCATGGATATTGACCTGAAGCACTTTTCCATCAATTGGTGAGCGGATGAGGGTTCGATTGATTTCTGCTTCAATTCTTTCGACGCTCGCTTGTGCTTGTTTTGCTTCTAATGCTGTAATTTCAAGATCTGGTTTCCAGGTACCGCTTTTAATTTTATTAAATCTTGAAAGCTCATTTTGATATTGAGCCAACGCTTCTTCGTAATCAAATTTTCTTTTTTTGATCTCCTGCCGGCTCAACGCTCTTGAGTCTCGAAGCGCTTGCACCATTTCATATTGGCTTGTGGCCTGTTCTAGAGCAATTTCAGAAACTTTCAAAGAGGATTCAGCAGAGTCTAGGTCTTCTTTTCTCGGAAAATTTTCCATTTTTTTCAGCTTTGCCCGTGCAATCTCATAATTGATTTTTCTTTCCGACAGCTCCGCAACTAAGTCTTGATTTTCAAGAGCAAAGAGGAGATCGCCCTTCTTTATCGATTGACCCACATGAGCCAACACTTTTTCAACAATGCGATTGATAGGAACGCCGATAGAGATATTATCAGAACTCGCTTCAACAATGCCCAAAGCTGAGATAGATGATTTAAAGGGAGGGACAGGATAGGACATCATCAATGGAGGGGGAGAAGGGGGAATCGCCGTTTTCCACATCGAATAAAAAATTAATGCGACAGAAGCGATCGTAATTCCAATCACCCAAAAAAAATAATGTCTATTCATCTATTTGTCCGTCGTTCATATGGATTATGCGGTCAGCGAATGGAAAAGTGCGTTGGTCATGCGTGACCACTAGCACAGCGCGCTCTGAATGCAGAACCTTTTCCCGTAAAAGAGTCATCGTTTCAAGTCCGGATGTTTGATCCAGTGCACTTGTGGGTTCATCGCAGACTAGAATTTGAGAATCATTGATCATGGCCCTTGCAATCGCTATTTTTTGCTGCTGTCCTTTAGATAAGTCGTTAGGAGATGAATCTGCCCGATGCTTAAGATGCATTTTATTCAAAAGATCCAGTCCTTTTTCATCGGCACTTTTGCCATAAATCCCCGCAATTCTCAATGGAAGCAAAACATTTTCAATCACCGTTAATGTTGGGATGAGAAATAGGGATTGAAAGACGATTCCTAAATACATGCGGCAAAAGGCGGAGCGTTCTGCATCATTCATTTGCCAAACGCTTTGGTCCAATAAAAAAACTTCGCCATGATCGGGTGTTAATATCGTTGTGATAATTGAAAGTAAAGTGGTCTTACCCGAGCCGGAAGGTCCTACCAAAAGGGTGAGTTGTCCTTTGAAAATGTCGAGGTTAATGCCCCTAAGGGCATCGACCCTATTTTCACCCTTGCCATAATGCTTTTTAATATCTTTGCAACGTATAGCGATGTTTCCCATTAGAAGACCTCTTTCAAAACTGATAATACCCTATATTCGAGATTATTTTCTCCACAGAATGCGAGCTCAAGTCTTGGGCCATATTGAGTTAATATTGCCCAAGACTTGAGATCGCATTCTGTGGGAAAAGAACTCGAATCTAGGGCATTAGCAGTTTTGAAAGAAGTCTACCCTTATCCCCCCATCAATGCTTTTGGATCGGCAGTAAAGACTTTATGAATACTCAAAGATGCAGTTAGGACACAAATGACTAAAACGATTAATCCTGTAAACACTAATAACTGCCAAGGGAATAAGAATGCAAGCGTGGTATTTTGAATGGCTATTCCCCATAATATTGTCGCACCGATCCCTAACACAAAGCCAATGAGGCCGACAACAATCGCTTGCATGATAATCATTTGCAAGATCATTTTTTCTGTCCCTCCAATGGCTTTGATTAAAGCGTAGTACATCAAATTTTCAAGAGTCATGATATAGAATATTTGCCCAGCGATCGAAAAACCGACAATAAATCCCAAAGCGACCGAAAGTCCAAAATTAATGAGTATTCCAGTTTCTAGAAAGGTTTTGATGATTCTCCATTCAAATTGATCGCGTGTTAGTGCGCGGATGCCGGGCAGGCTGCTGATTTGATTGCACACTTCTTGGATGTTTGCTCCTTCCGCTGTTTTAGCAGCCACAAAGCTCATTTCTTTATTCATGAATGAGGTAAATTGTCTAAAATTACTATCGCTTGTAAAGAGAATCGGTTGGGGATAAAATCCCTGGGTGATTTTGCAAATGCCGACGACCACGGCATAATGGTTATTGATTTCCAGCTCATCCCCTAATTTTAATGGAATTTTTTTTCCATTCTCTTCTTTTGCCAATACACCCTTTGTCGAATAAATATCGACGATGATAGCCCCTTCACGCCTTAAATCTCGAACTTCTCCTTCAATCATTTCCTTAGGCGCTCCAATCAAAGTGGCATCATCAATGCCATACATTTGGGCAATTTGAAAGATTCCGGATTGAGTGACGAGTGGAATATGCATGACATCGATCGGAACGGCCCATTCGATTTCCGGGATGCTTCTTACAATTTCTAAATTTCCATCCGGCATCCCCCTTACCCTCTCATCGCTTTTCGTCGCCGGATCCATCACCCAGATATTCGGAGAGGGGATGTCTGTTAAAGTGCGATAAGATCTAGAAATCAAACCTAAAAAAATCGCAGACTGTTGAGAAATTAAAAGCGTGGCTAAAAAAATGCCAAAGAGCGCTCCGATAAAGGAGGCGCGGTTGCCGATCAACATTTTTAAAGCGAGTTCAATCATACTTGATTAATTAAATAAATTTTTGTACAACCCCTATTATGGAAAATCCCTTCACCAATATTCAAGCTTTAAAAACATATTGGCCCTGGTTTTTTTGTTTAGGGGCTTTACTGATCCTTTTGGGGATCGGGATCATAACCCTCTCTTCCGGTACATCTCTTTTTTCGATCATCCTTTTGGGATGTTTTTTATTAATAGCCGGAATTGTACAACTTATTCAAGCCATTCTCGCCCATCGGTGGACAGGCTTGTTTTTAGCTCTTTTCTTGGGAATTTTATATATCATTACAGGGTTTTTATGTGTGACAAAACCTGCAACTGCCGCGATTAGCATTACTTTTTGGATTGCCGCTTTTTTTCTTGCCATTGGTTTATTCAAAACACTCTCTTCATGGCTTCTTCGCTTTCAAGAGTGGAAATGGGTCTTTGCCAACGGAGTGATCTCCTTTATATTGGGAATTTTGATCACCATCGATTGGCCATTTTCAGGTCTTTGGGTCATCGGCCTTTTTATCGGCATTGATCTTATCCTGTCCGGGCTTTCTTGGATGCGCCTATCCATGGCTGTGAAAAAATAGAGATCCCCCGTCGATTTTGGCAAAAGTTTTGCACCTTTCAAATTTCACCCCCTCCCAAAATGGCACGTGGGACGTTTCAGTCGGGGTGAAATTTGAAATCTGCTAAAAATTTTATCCAAACTCGCCGGAATTCTAATTTTTTCACAGCCTATCCTTCACAGCCTATCCATGGGCTGCAAGAAAAGCGTAGCATTAAATTGATTCTGCTTGCTATACCTTTTTATATTTCTTCCTAAATCTAAGCATTATAAAATGGACTTTCTGACTGAAAACAGCACTTTGCAACTGTGGCTTCTCAATTATGGTAGCTTTGCTCTTTTCTTATTGCTTGTCGTTGGCATTTTAGCCCTACCTGTTCCCGAAGAAACTTTAATGGTAGTGGCAGGGATACTGATGCATCAAGAAAAATTACACATCCCGCATACAATCATTGCCGCCCTTTTGGGGAGCATCTGTGGAATTACAACCAGCTATCTTTTAGGGCGAACTGCAGGCCTATATCTCATCCATAAATATGGCAAATGGTTGGGAATCAACCAAGGGCATATCGACAAGACACATGTATGGTTTGAGCGTTTTGGTAAATGGACTCTTTTTGTTGGCTATTTTATTCCCGGAGTCCGCCATTTCACAGGTTTTATAGCCGGGATGAGCAGCCTTGCATTTAAGGAATTTGCTCTTTTTGCCTATACCGGCGGAATTTTATGGGTGACCACTTTTCTCTCTATCGGCTATTATTTTGATACTTATTGGTATCAATTCTATCAAAATATCGAAGTGACTTTAGATGACGGTGTTTCAGTTCTTTTTATCGCTTTTTTCATTTATCTTATTTATTTAGTAAAAAAGCAAAAAATTCAAGAATGAATTCTTGATTTATATATAAATAATTGTTTCTGTTATATCATAATTTATGATATAATCGCTTTTTTAATAATTAAAAAGGTGATTAATATGCAATTTAATATTTCACAAAATGATATAGATACAATCAGTGATTCCTATTCACATGATGTTTTTGTAAATGCCCAAAGGCTTTTCCCTTGTGGTCATCATCTTAGTTTGTCGAGTGTCGAAGAACTTTTTGGCAAAGTCACCAATGATACCTGCGAAAGACCAGGAAATTGCCCTTTATGCATAAGAAAGATAAAGAAAGTTAAACCCGATCGGGGGTTCCAAGAACTGGTCGATATCATTTTAAAATTAAATGATTTCATCATTCGTGAAGATAATCATCATGATCTTACTGTAAATAAAAGGAAGCGCGAGGAACCGAATCTTGCTCCCATCCCGCAAGAAGAAAAGGAGATGATCCTTTCTCTTTCAAAAGAAGAAAAAGAGATGATCCTTCGCACCCGCTATCAAAAAGAATTTAAAAAGGATGTCGAACCACTTCATTCTGCTATCCGTAGAATGCAACGAAACGCATCAGAGAGTTACTTTTGCCTAAGTTTCTTTAGGAGTAGAGTTTATGACCTAGAAGAAAAACTGGAAGATCTTTTAAAAGTACCGCGCGATAAGCAGCAATTTGAATTGGATAAGAATCTCCTAGCCTCACAAATTGCAGCATTAGATAAGGAAATGATGGACGACTGGGATCGTACTCGCGCTAGTCTGGCTATGTCTGAATGTTAGAACCTGTTCAGAATCTCAGGTTCTTAGACCACAGTTCTATTCTAAATCTGCACGTCCAAAGGAATCAGTACGGATACGATTGTAATGACAATGAGCGAAATGCGAAACATGTGTTTGCCCCATTGGCGGTCGTCGCTCTTCCAAAAGCCAAGGATCGAGGCTGTTAACCAACCGAGTCCGAGTGCAGTGGCGATTACAAGATAACTTAAGCCGGTGTATTGATAATAAGTCAATAGCGAGGAGGCGATGATAAATCCAAAAATATAAATGGCCATATGCACTTTTGTTCTCAAAATCCCTTTTTTCATAGGAAGGAGGGGAAGTTCTGCCTTTGAATAATCATTGAAATGGGCGAGGGCAATGGCAAAGAAATGAGGCATTTGCCAAAGGACTAATAGGGCAAAAAGGAGGATTGCTCCTTTATCAAAAGAATTGCTGGCTGCACAATAGCCTACCACGGGCGGAATGGCCCCTGCAATGCTGCCAATCGCTGTTCCATAAATTGTTTTTCGTTTCCAAAGTGTATAGATGAGCACATAAATGCAAAATCCGATAGCTGCCAAAGCAGTGGCTAAAAGATTTGTAAAAGCAAATAAGAGACCAAACCCGGTCATCCCCAAAAAACAAGCAAAAAATAAAGCTCCATTGACTGAAATTTGACCGGTGACGAAAGCTCGTTTTTTAGTTCTTTCCATTTTGGAATCGATTGTCCGGTCGAGATAATTGTTAAAAATACAGGCTGAGGCGATCACACATGCAAGACCTAAAAATGTGGCTAAAAATAAACCGAGATCGAAATGGCCTTTGGAAGCCAATAAAAAACCGGCGATCAGGGTGATCAAATTCCCCATAATGATTCCGGGCTTTGTGATTAGGGCGTAGTTAATCATGATTAGACCTCTTGCATAATTCCATTTTAGCAAATAAATGGAATTATGCAAGAGGTCTATTCATCACTCCTTTCCATTTCTGGCATCATCCGTTCATCCAAATCGTTTAAAACCCATAGCGATCCAATCACTAATATCAACAAACACATGACCATAAAGGAAAAGGAAATAGTTTCCCACTTAGGTTTATCTTCTTGTCCCACATGAAGAAAGAAAAGCATCTGGATAATGGCCTGAAGGATCCCAAGTCCAATTAAAGTATAAAAAAGGGTGGAACCTGAAAAAAGATGTAAAATGACTATAAGAAAAGAAAATCCCGTGAGAAAAAGACAAAGAAAAAAACCGATGATGTACGATTTTAAGCTTCCATGCCATTCTTTTTGAACTGTTTGTAACCCGAGATCATCATTCATGTCACACCTAATAAATAGACAAATGTAAAAATAAAAATCCAAACGACGTCGAGGAAGTGCCAAAATAGGCTAAAAATAATTAAACGGCGGAATGTATCGACATTGAGCCCTTGATAAGTGAGTTGCCCGATGATCACAGCCATCCAACACAGGCCAATCGACACATGCAAACCATGGGTCCCGACGAGTCCAAAGTAGGAGGTAAGAAAAGCGCTCACTTTCCAGCTATATCCTTCATGAACTAAACCGATAAATTCATGCCCCTCTAAGAAAATAAATGAGCCTCCGAAGAGAAACGAAAGAATCAGCCACCCGATCACTTCTCCCGTTTTGTTTTTTAAAGAAGAGAGGAGTGCCAGACCGCAGGTGACACTACTAAATAAGAGAATCATCGTTTCGGCAAAAGCTAAGGAGATGCTAAAAATATCTTTTCCGGAAGGGCCGCCAAACGTATTTTTATGCAGAATCGCATAGGTTGCAAAAAGAGAGGCAAACAAGAGGCAGTCTGTCATTAAATAGAGCCAAAATCCCAATACATTTTTGGAATAAGTGTCTTGGTGTGGATCTGGCCTGGTGGTGTCCGGATAGAGTTCTAACGTATCCTCATGGTGGATGGGCGCTGTCCATTCTTTGCTCATACTGTATCCTTCAAGCTGGCATATTCCAATTCAATTTGTTTCACTTGTTCGACAGTCAATACATCGTGCACATCGCGACCAGATAGCCTAACGATTAAACAAATTGCCATTCCTGCAAAACTTGCAATAGCAAGCCACCAAATCATCCATGTCATAGCAAATCCAAAGAAGATGCTTAAAATCCCGATATACATGGCGAGTGGTGTATTGCGCGGGATATGAATTTCTTCATAATCCTTTTTTTGAGGCGGTGCCATTCCCCGTTTAATCGCCCATAAGGGGTCAATTTGATCGACAGTGGGGATGATGGCAAAATTATAAATGGGTGGAGGGGAATGGGTAGCCCATTCCAATGTTCTCCCATTCCACGGATCGCCCCCTGTTCTATCCCAATTCTTTTTGCGATGAAAAATGCTCCAAAAGAGGCCGAAGAATTGGACAAGAGCTCCTAAGACAATAATCGCCGCTCCTATAGCCGCAACGATAAAAATGGGATGCCAACCGGTCGATGCATCATAGCGATCAAGTCTGCGCGTCGCTCCCATAAATCCAAGCATATAGAGGGGCATAAATGCGATCATAAAACCGAGGAACCATAAACCGAAGGCGTATTTATTTAATTTTTCATCGAGAAAAAAACCGGTATATTTTGGGAACCAATAGGTGACTGCTGCAAAAAATCCAAAGAGGACGCCTCCTATGACCATGCCATGAAAATGGGCGATCAAAAAGAGACTATTGTGCACTTGGTAATCTACAGGCGGGGAGGCGAGCAATACTCCCGTCATTCCTGCAACTGTAAAATTGAGAAGGAAGGCAAAAAACCAAAGCATGGGAGATGTAAAATGAACTCTTCCTCTAAATTTGGTGAATAACCAATTAAAAATCTTTACACCGGTTGGAATGGCGATAATCATCGTTGTGACGGCAAAGAAAATATTAACCCCGGGGCTGGCCCCCATGGTGAAAAAGTGATGCAGCCACACAACAAAAGAATAGAAAGCGATCAAGCCGAGAGCCCACACCATCGAAACATAGCCAAAAAGTCTTTTTTCAGAAAAAGTTGGGACAATTTCAGAGAAAACACCGAAAATAGGCAACATCAAAATATAGACTTCAGGATGACCCCAAGCCCAGATAAGATTGACGTACATCATGGCATTTCCCCCATGCCCCGCTGTAAAAAAATGCATCCCGAAGTAGCGGTCGAGAGTGAGCATATAAAGGGTTGCGGTTAGAATGGGAAAAGCGAAGATAATGAGAATGACAGAACATAAAACGCTCCATACGAAAATGGGCATTTTCATAAAGGTCATTCCGGGGCATCTCATTTTTAAAATGGTCACCAAAAAATTAATGCCGGACATCGTGCTCCCTACCCCTGCAATTTGCAGCATCCAGATCCAATAATCTACCCCCTCATTGGTTGAATATTCAAGCCCGGAAAGGGGAGGGTAGGCGAGCCAACCGGCAATAGAAAAATGGCCAATTGCCAAAGAAATCAACGTCAACATGGCCCCTGAAGCAAATAACCAAAAACCAAGCGCATTTAAAAAGGGGTATGCGACGTCGCGCGCACCGATTTGCAAGGGGATGATCAAATTCATCAAACCAAAAATGGCCCCCATAGCGACAAAGAAAATCATGGTTGTGCCATGTGCAGAGAACACTTCTTGAAAATGTTCTGAAGTGATGAATCCGGCAGCATCTCCAACAGCTGTTGCCTGCTGAATGCGCAACATCACCGCATCGCCAAGCCCTTTAGCGAACATAATCAACACAACGACAATGTACATGATCCCAATGCGTTTTGGGTCGACACTCGTCAGCCATTCATGCCATAGCCATTTCCAGCGACGAAAATAAGTGATTAGGCCGATGATGACGATTGCTAAAAATATCATCGAATAGACGGCTGAATTTTGCACAAAATCGTGTTCAAAATCCTTTGGAGTTAGTCGACCGAACATGGTGTTCTCATGGATGCATGTATTTATATATGATTTGATGGAACAATTTTTTATCACCTAGCTGAAAAAGTTCAGCGGGGACATTAGAACTTGGGGCGGCGATTTTTTTATATTCATCTAAATCGAGTTTTTTTGTCATTTTTTGCCCTTCTTCAATCCAATGGTGGTAATCTTCCTCAGAGGATGTTCTCGCAATAAAATTCATTCCGGCAAAACCCGTGCCGCTAATATTTGCTGAAGAACCTCTTGAGTCGCCGAGGTGGCTTGAAATTAAATTTAATTTTGTGCGCATTCCGGGCATGGCATAAATTTGCCCGGCGAGATCGGGAATCCAAAGAGAATTCATGGGAGCGTCAGAGGTGATTTCAAATTGGATGGGAGTATCTTTGGGGATTTGCAGAAAATTGAGGCTGGCGATCTTTTCTTCCGGGTAAATAAATAGCCATTTCCATTGAAGGGCAATCGCTTGAATGGTAATCGGTTTTTTATCAGATACGAGGGGTTTAAATGGATCGAGTTGTTCGGTTTTTATCCAAGTGAGGGCACAAACAATGATGGTCATCACGAGTGGAAAGCCCCACCAAATGATTTCGGCGAGCTTATTATCGACAAGATCGGGATCGTAGATGCCATGGGGATTTTGTGCGCTGTATTTCCATGAGAACACAAAGGTTAAAACATAGACAGGCACAATGACAAACAGCATTAATGCTTGAATGATGAACAACAAATCGCGCTCTTCAGCTGCAACCCATCCCGAAGGAAAAATCACATCGATCAATGGGCCAAAATGGAAGACAGAAATCGGCTGCATAAGAATCACAACAATGACAACTGCGGCTGTGAATGCGAGGATATAAAAAAGGGAGCGGCGAGTGGTTGGTATTTTCATAGTCTCTAAAATAATAACTTGATAACAAATGTCAAGACAATTTTTACAGCCTTCAGCTTTCAATTCTTTAATTTAATTGTGTTATTTAGTATTTAATCGAGTAAGGCTTGAATCAATCTAACTTTCTAAAAGCTGACTAATTTACGATATATCGTAAATTAGTCTTGACTAATTTACGATAGCGCATAAAATAGTCAGGCCTGAAGAGAATTTTCTTATGAAACGATTTTATGAACAATTCATTTGTGAGCATTTTTCGAAATATAGGCAAATGCTTTTTATCATGGGACCACGGCAAGTTGGAAAAACGACTATTTCTAGGTCCTTAAATGAGGGAAAGCGTCACTTTTTTTATTTTAATTGGGATAATGATGATGATAGAGAGTTGATCTTATCCGGCCCATCAAAAATAGCCGAGAAAATTCAATTAGAAAAACAAAGGGTAGAATCAGTTTACATTGTTTTTGATGAACTTCACAAATATAGGCGTTGGAAAATATTTATTAAAGGTTTTTTTGATAAATATGAACGACAAACTAAAATTCTTATTACAGGAAGTGCTAAAATAGATGTATTCAGGAAAGGTGGAGATAGTTTGATGGGAAGATATTTTCCATTGCGCATCCATCCTCTCTCCGTTGGAGAATTGTCCAATCCAATTTTGATCAATTCTCATCCTATAAAACAACCCAAAAACATTTCTCAAGAAAGTTTTGAGAAGTTATATCAATATGGAGGTTTTCCGGAACCTTATTTGATTGCCGATAATTTGTTTTATCAACGTTGGAAGCAAATACGAAATCAAAAATTATTCAAAGAAGATTTGAGGGATTTAACCCGAATTCAAGAATTAGATCAGATAGAATTGTTAGCAGAATTTATTCGAAGACAAGCAGGACAACTCGTAAGCTATAGTTCTTTTGCAAAAATGGTTCGAGTCAGTGTAGATACTATCACTCGATGGATTAAGACGCTTCGATCGTTTTATTATTGCTTTGAAATACGACCTTGGTCAAAAAATGTGACCCGCTCTTTAATTAAAGAACCTAAACTGTATTTATGGGATTGGTCGCTTATAGAGGATTCCGGCGCAAGGGTAGAAAATTTTGTCGCCTCTCATTTATTAAAAAGCATTCATTATTGGACAGATATTGGATTGGGTGAATTTCAACTTAATTATTTACGCGATAAAGAAAAGCGAGAGATTGACTTTATTGTTTTAAAAAATAAAAAACCTTGGTTTATCGTCGAGGTCAAATCTACAGAAAAAGAATCACTTTCCCCAAATCTTTATTATTTCCAAAAGCAGGTCAAAGCTGAGCATGCCTTTCAAATTGCCTTCGATATGGATTATATCGATCAAGATTGTTTTTTATATACCGATCCCGCAATTGTCTCTGCTAAGACATTTTTGTCTCAGCTGATATAATTCTAAATTTTATATTAGACCTCTTTCGAAACTCGCTTTGCTTGAGAAAAGACAAGATTTTTGAATGGATTTATTGCCAAATTTTGAAGTTATTTCGGTATAAGTGGGTAAAAAGGTTTAATTTAAAATAGTAAAAATAAGTCTGTTAATTTATTAAAGCTAGGTATACCGAAACAATTTCAAAATTTGGTTTTTGAGCTGCGCGAAAGCCAAAGTTTGAAGTTGTTTCGGTATATACTCGTTCTACTTCAAACGTAGAAATTTTTACAAGGAGGCGGCCTTATTTTGCATCAAGCGTAGCTGGTGCCGAAGCAGCACAACTTGAATAAGTTGTGCGATGCAGGCAGATGCAAAAGA
>JANWJE010000083.1 GCA_025451995.1 Parachlamydiaceae bacterium
ACAACGTTTGCACGCAGCTTCGAAGAGAAGCTATGTACAGCTAAATACCTGTCTCGGAAGGGGGAACCCACCCCCTTCCTGCGAAATTGATTACGCTGTAGTTTGCTTCTCTCTCGAATATTCGTCCAAAAATTGTACAAAATCGAGTTTAAAAATTAACTTTATTATTATTTGGAATTAAGTTATTATATCAGCAATTTAATATATATATAATTATGATAACTATGAATTCAATAAGTTTAAATATGTCAATCTTAAATTTTAATAGTAACGTCGAAGCTGTGCGCTCAGAAGCAACGAGCCCAACTTCTCCTTTTTCTCTCAGTAGAACAAGAATAATATCAAATGTAGCCCATAGAATTTTTGGAACGATAGGAAATGGTTCTACAGATGATATTAGGCCAAGAACCTCTACGGATTTGACGTCGAGAATCAATCCTTCACCTTCCGGGGAAATACTAGAAAACACCATTTACGGACAACCTCTTCAAAGACAAAATGCGATGCGACAGGTAGTTGTAAATGAATTTCAATATCCCGAAACAATAAATTATGACACTATCCCCGAAGAGTTTCATGATAATGTTATTTTTCAACAATTCATCGATCCAATCAATCAAGAGCCCATCCGATTTCCGGTAAAAGTGGCAAATCCTTTTAGTAAAAAGAAATATGATCTTTACGAGAGAAAATCGATGATCAATTGGATAAATTCTGAAATTGCTAAAGATCGCCCACCAACGAATCCAACCACAAGAGTCGTTTTAGTCGAAGGGGATATTGAAGAAGACCTTGAGACAAGAAAAATCATCGAAGATGAAATGACTCGATTGAACATCCCCCTTTAATAGAAGTCTAATGAGTTAAAATTGGCAGTGATGTGTCGAGCTCTACGAGCCGTTCCTTAAAGTTGCTAGGTGTTGGGGTATAAAACAGCTGACGAAAAAGAGCGATCATTTTTTCCCAAAAGGTGGTGGGAAAGTGCGACACAGCCATGACATGAAAATGTTTATGTTGGACCCCTTGCAGCTGTTCTCCATTTCTTTCTAAAACGATGCAGGTTTTATATTTTTCCTTTTCTAAAAAATATTCCATCACTTTTTGTGCAATCCCTAGCATAGCCAACCGTTTCTCTTCCGTAACTCCTGAACCATCGCAATGGCCGCTTGATCCTTTGGGAACAATGAGGAGGTGAGGATCCTGGGCTGAAACACTTTTGGGCCATTTATCATGTAAAAGGTGAAAATCATTTCCACCGAAGTTAATTTCTCGGATTTGTTGAGAAGAGATGACAGCATCTTTGCAAAAAGCATCTATTTTAAAATGAGGGATGGTTGAGGCACCTGTTATGGGTGGATTTAGATCCTCTAAAGTAGATTGATAAAAAGATGCAATGTTTTCACCTTGTTCAAAGTTCAGCGTCGGAGCGCCAAAAATCACATGTAAGAAGCCTTCCATTTTTTCTAACCAGCTGCATGTGGGATAAGGAATAATCTTTACTGTGAAAGGTTGCCCTTTATCTTGCTTGCCATAGATTAAGATGTTTTTAACATTTTGAGTTTCTTGAATAGATAATATTTTGCGCGTGAGATGAGAAAGATCATGCAAATCTTTTTTTGTCCAATCGGTGAATTGTTTATTTTTGGCATGGTTGATCGCTAAGGCACCCACTTTTCCTCGAAAGCCCCCAATGGGTTGTAGGTCCACCCTCACTTCTAAATTCTCAAAAGAATAAATGAGGATATCCGTCGCTATCGCATCTTTTGCGATGTGATGATAAGGAGTGGTGTAATTGTTAAGCATTTTAAGATCATTAGGTTAAGTCTTGATGATTTTAGCTTCAAGTAAGAAAAAATTCAAGATTTATAATCTTTATGTTAAGTCCGAGAAAAAATCCCAGGCGTCTGCCGCTAATTCCTCATCCCAGCTGTCCATGCCTATTGGAGAAATATAAAAATCTCTTTGGTTGTGTTCATTGATATAGACTTTGATCACATTGGCAGCTTTTTGAAGTTGTTCAAAGGCGATGAGTCTGGACCAATGTCTTTGAAAGCGACCTTTGCATTGATCTGCATTCCTTTTTTTAAATGCTTCTGCAACATTTTTCCATCTCATTCCATTTTCAATTTTCGTCGTTCTTATGATGTTCAAAAATTCTTCATCTTCTTCTAAAGTCCACTGTAATATTTCAGAATTCCTATTAGGGGTTTGTATGGCATCCACTCCTTTGGGGGAAATTTGACTAAATTGGATTTCAGTGTTTAGATCTCTCATGGTCAAATCTAATGGGGGCGGGATAAGTTTTTGTTTTTTTTGGGACGGTTCCATACCCCCATGCGTTCTTTTATTATTTAAAATATTTTTCATCGGTGTGAAAACGTCTTTTTGATGAGTAATACTGTGGCTTTCTTTCAAAGGTTGAGGAGGGGCGGGGAAATTCTCTGTCGGGATGAAAAATTGAGGGTT
Organism: Parachlamydiaceae bacterium; assembly: GCA_025451995.1. Classification (GTDB taxonomy): domain Bacteria; phylum Chlamydiota; class Chlamydiia; order Chlamydiales; family Parachlamydiaceae; genus JANWJE01. The sequence goes on from JANWJE010000083.1 coordinate 2,467, forward strand.
CACTTTATAATTAGCGATTCCTTCCAAAAGCATATTGCCAAATTCATATTTTTCTTTTTTGTATTTTTGCTGAATAAATGGGTTATTAGAAATAGGGAGCATAATTCTCCTTTTAAAATTTTAAAAACAAGATTGAATCATATTAATGTTTAAATTATAATTCAAATCTAATATAAAAGAGAGATAAAAATGAATATTAATAATTATTTTGACAATCAAGTCCCTTTTGTTTTGGCAAATCGAGATCAAATCTTAGAACCAATCAAACAAAAAATTGCAGAAATGGTTCAACATCTCCTTAAAAGAAGTCCATATAGGGCCGGAGCTCCTCATCCTTTTCTCCATGAAAAAATCCGCAGCGACCACAGTTCAGCATTGACCCACTTACATCTACTTGCTATGGAGTTAATAGTTTCACAAATGAATAATGACCAACCGGAGTCTGGGAGCACAATTGAAGAGCGAACCATTTTTCATTCTATCTTTTTTAAAAAAACAACTATTGGAGAGAGTTCTTTTAGAGTAAATTTTGCAGCTATTGAATTATTCAAAATAATATCAGCATCAGATTACCTTAATATTAATGTGAAATATAAAACTACTCTGGGCATTGGTAGGGGCATTATTATCTTAACAAATGAAATGGGTGAAAAAGTTTATGATCCCTATATTAATCCTCAAATTGTGTTTGATACAATAGAATACAAATCGATTTTTAAAGGTTTAAAGCGCACTGTTCGCAACGCAGAAGATCCGATTGACTACTCGGAGAAAATGCAATTTTTTGACGATCCTAATAGGATCAAAGAATTTGCACCATTAGAAACAACAACAAGATCTCAATATGTTAGAGAATTGTTGGAAATTTCTTTTCCATCTTATGAGCTTGAAATAACTGCAGAAATTGTTAGTAGAGCAGCATCGGAAGAAGATGAGGTGATGAAATATTTGCAAAAAAGTATTGTATCAATTAATCCTTCAAATCTCTGGACAAACAAAAACGTTAAATTACCGGAAGGGGTGATTAGAATCGCACAGAAAGAAATTGCCGGTGTTTTAAACGTTGATGTGTAAAAATTTTTGCGGATATCGCTATATTTTGTTCAACGGTGCGAACTTGGCAGCCAGTGTCTTTAAAGACTGATCTTTATCGAAGAAGACTTTATAGGTCAACCCAAGACTTCCTTGATAAGCCTCTTGGATTTGGCCGATGCCAAATTCTTGATGATAAATTCTATCTCCCGGCGCGAAAACACAATTGGAATCGGGCAGGCTTTTTTTGACGTAAGGGTTTGCCATAACCCGTGGATGCTCTCTTTCAAAGGGAGGGGGAAAGGAAGATTTATAGGGGGAAACTTCTTCTAAATATTTCTTGGGAATTTCCATTAAAAAGCGGCTTGGTTTTTGAAAGCGGATATTTCCCCATAGCGCTCTTTTTGAACAATAGCTGAGGTGAAGATGTTTTTTTGCGCGAGTCATTCCGACGTAACATAAACGCCTTTCTTCTTCGATCGCATCTTCTCTATCCAAAGTATTGATATGAGGAAAGAGATTTTCCTCTAACCCTGCGATAAATGTCACAGTAAATTCCAACCCTTTGCCATTGTGAATAGTCATGAGATTTAAATGCTCTTGCTCGCCGCTGGCCTCATCCAAACTAGATTTTAATGTTAGCTCTTCTAAAAAACCTTCTAAAGTGGGCGAGGGAGTTGACTCTTGCCACTCTTTGGCTTTGGCGATCAGTTCACTTAAGTTTTCTTTGCGGTCATCAAAACTCTCTTGATCCTCTTTCAGAAAATCTAAATACCCTGAGAGTTGAATAGCGAGTTTGATGAGTTGTTCTAATGATTCCTTTTGGCGCATATGGTGAAGGGTGTGAAGGATATGCAGATATTGTGTTAACCCTTCTTTTTGTTGAGCGTTTAAGCGCAGAGCGGTTTTTAAAGGAAGGCCCTTGAGGACTGCCTCGCAATAGGCTAAAAGTGTCAAGCCCTCTTGGTTGGCATTCAGTCGAATCTTTTCTAGGGTTGCATCGCCCAAACCTCTTTTTGGCAGATTGATGGTTCTTGAAAAAGAGACATAGTCTGTTGGGAGGATAGAAATTTTTAGGAAAGCTAGAATATCTTTGATTTCGCGCCTTTGATAAAAGGAAACGCCGCCAATAATCACATAGGGAATGCCGAGCGATAGAAGATGGTCTTCAAACGAGCGCGACTGGGCGTTTGTGCGGTAAAAGACGACCATATTGTTAAGGGAGATATGTTGATCGCGATAGGATTCAACTTGTGAGGCAATATAAGCAGCTTCCGTGCGATCGTCATTAGCTGAAAAGAGGTTTATTTTATTTCCCTCGCCGAGATCGCTCCAAAGATCTTTTTCATAACGGGAGCGGTTATAGCTTATCAATGCATTGGCAGCATTCAAAATGGACATTGTGCTGCGGTAATTTTGTTCTAATCGAATGACTTTTGCCCCTTTAAAATCTTTTTCAAAATTCAAAATATTCTCCACATCGGCCCCGCGCCAAGAATAAATCGATTGATCGGGATCGCCCACTGCAAAAATATTTTTATGTTTTTGAGTGAGCAGTTGGATAATTTCATATTGGGCATAATTGGTGTCTTGATATTCATCGATGAGGATGAAATTCCAGATCGACTGGTAATGATCTAAAATATGGGGATGTTCTCTCCAAATTTTGACAGGGAGATACAACAAATCATCAAAATCGAGAGCGTTGGATGTTTTTAAATGATAGAGATAAAGAGAATAAAGTTTTGGAAAAGAGTCGGCAATTTTTCTTGGCAAATCAAAGGAATTGACATCTTCTGGATGAACCAAAGAATTCTTATAATGAGAGATGAGCGAGCGGGCTTGCTTCAAATCGATTTTGTCAATATTGAGCTCGGCAATGCAAATTTTTAAAATTTTTTCGACATCTTCTTCGTCGTAAATATGAAAATGTCGAGAATATCCTATGCAATCAATGCATTCCCGCAACACGCGGCTTCCAAAGCTATGAAAAGTGCTTACCAAAACGGGTTGATGTGTTAATTTATGCACCCTCTCGCGCATTTCCCCGGCAGCTTTATTCGTAAAAGTGACCGCTAAGATTTGAGAGGGGGGTACACCTTGATCGATTAAATTGACGATGCGGGAAGTGACAACTTTTGTTTTTCCGGAACCGGCTCCTGCCAAGACCAGGATCGGCCCTTCAATGCTTTGTATCGCCTCCCATTGCTGGGGATTAAACTCTTCTTTTTTCATAATTCCAATTCTTTAGTTTTTCAGTATATATATATAAAATCGGGGTGATATAAAGGGTGAGAAACTGAGAAAAAATGAGCCCCCCACAAATGACAAGGCCAAGCCCTCTTCTTGTTTCCGATCCACTCCCGATTCCAACTGCGATGGGGATTGCGCCAAAGATTGCAGCAAGGGTTGTCATCATAATTGGGCGAAAACGGACAAGACATGCCTCTTTAATGGCTTCTTCTGCAGTGAGTTTTTCTTTCTTTTGAATGTTTAAAGCATAGTCGACCATCATGATTCCATTTTTTTTGACGATGCCGATAAGAAGAAGAAAACCCACCATACTATAAATGGTAAGGGGTTCTTTAAAAAGAAGGAGTGTTAATATTCCCCCAAGGCAAGCGAAAGGGAGGGAAGAGAGGATAGTGCAGGGATGAATGAAACTTTCATATAACATCCCCAAGACAACATACATCGCAAACGTAGAAAATAGAATGAGAAGAAGAATCTCAACTGTTGCAGAGTCGATCAATTGGGCAATGCCTTCTAGTTTTCCGGAAACAGTTCCCGGCAAAGTTTCTGATGCAATTTTTTTAAGAAGGCGCAAAGAGTTTGCAACATCTTCTTTTTCAGGCACATCAAAATAAAGGGTCACGGCGGGGAGGGCATCGAGATGCTCAATATTTTGAAAGCCAATTGACTCTTTCCAATCAACTAAAGCTTTTAAAGGAATCAGCGAACCATCGGATGTTCGATGAGATAATTTGGAAAATGCTTCAATATGATTTTGAAATTTGGGGTCTAACTCTAAAATGACATCATATTTTTCTGATGACTTTTCAATTTTTCCAACGCTGCCCCCTGAAAACACTAATTGTAAAAGGGACTGGAATGATCGGCGAGTCAATCCAAATTTTGCAGCAGCCCTTTCTAAAAGGCGGAGCTGAAGAAGGGGGCTGTCGGCTTTAATGTTGGTATTGGGATTGACAAATGCCTTTTCTTTCCACATTTTCTTTTTTAACTCTTCACTTGCTAAAAGAACTTCATTGAAGTCTGCACCCTTCAAGATGAATTGATACTTGCTTCTTGCATAAGTTGATGTGAGAGGAGAGATCAATTGCATTCCTTGCAAATAGGCAAAAGTACCAGGAATTGCATTTAATTGCTTTTGCAAGTTGGCTGCAATCATGCTTTGCGAGGATCTATTTTCTACAGCATTTAAACGGAGCAGAAAACAATAGAATTCTTTAAAATTTAAACTGATTAAACTTTCAACATCTGGATGATTTTGAGCAATGTTGCAAAGTTTTTCCTGATAAAGATGGGTGTCTTTTACAGACATTCCCATAGGTGCTTGCACAAAGCTCCAAATAAAGCCTCGATCTTCTTCTGGAAATAATTGAAGGGGAAGTTGAAAGAAGCTAAATAGGGCAAATGTTCCCAGAACAAGTGCGCTCGATAAAATTGATTTTTTGTAAATCAAACATCTGTTTAGAGATTTTTGATAAAATGAGAAAAGAAAAATGTTTGAATGAGTCGCAGGCTTTTGATTAGAGCGTAAGAATTTGCTGCATAGCATGGGAATAAAAGCTAATGAAACAAAAGCTGAGACGAGGATAGAAATAGCCATCGTTAGGCTAAATTCTTTAAAGAGTTTTCCGATTTCATTTTTCATGAAGAGCAAAGGAAAAAATACAGCAACTAAAGAGAGAGTCATGGAAATGACTGTAAAGGTAATTTCTTTTGTTCCTATGATGGCTGCTTTGAAAGGGGGCAATCCCTTTTCCATATATCGAGAGATGTTTTCTAAGACGACAATTGTGTCATCGATGATAAAACCCATCGCTAAGGTCAAAGCGAGCAAAGAAAGAATGTCTATATTGAAATTTAGAAAATACATACAAATGAATGTTCCAATAATAGACAGCGGGAGGGAAATCGCTGCAATTGCCGTTTCTCTAAACTTCTTAAAACTGAGGAACACAGACAATCCGACTAGAACACACGCTAAAAGAAATGAGCCTTCCATCTCAAGAATTGCTTCTTCAATCCATGCCGCTTTATCAAACCAAATTTCCAAATGAGCTGTAGGTGGAAGATCGCTTTGTAATTGAGGGAGCAGTGTGTGGATTTCTTTGGAAACTTGGACGAGATTTGCCCCTTTCCTTTTTTGTATGCCGAGAACAATGGCTAATTGATTTTCTTCTTTTGTGACAAAACGATAGATTTGATCCGATGCAAAACCATCAAAAAGTTCGGCGATATCTTTTATTCGAACGTGGGGAGTAATATTTAAAGTCCCAAAATCTTTAGCGGAAGTGAACGAATGATTGAGTTCTAATGTGTATTTGCGGCTTGTTGTCTCCAATGTTCCCAAAGGCAAGTTTCCGGTTGCATGCTCTATTGCTCTTTTGACTTCATCGACTGTGATTTTTTTAGCTGCCATCAGTTCAGGGTTTAATTGAATATGAATTGCATAAGAAGAGCCGAGAAGTTGAACGGCACCCACACCATGAATTCTTGCAATGGCGGGTTCTATTCTTTGACGAGCAGCATCATAAAGCTCTGAAAGTGAATTGATAGGAGAAGTGAGTACAAGATAAATCATGCTTTCTTGCTTAGCATTTCCTCTATGAAGAATGGGCCGATGATCCAAATCATGAGGGAGATCTTTTTCAGCTCGATGAATCGCTTTTTCTACTTCTTTCATCGAAGCATCGATATCTTGGTCAAGATCAAATAAAATGGTTATCCAACTGCTGCCTCGAGTGTTTTGAGAAAGTAAATGTTTAACCCCGCTGAGATTACTCAATTCCTTTTCAATAGGAGCTGCAACAATTTTCGCCATTACTTCTGGACTTGCTCCTAAATAATTGGCCGAAACATTGATCACGGGTGGATCGACATCTGGAAGATCAGTGACTGGAAGCTTAAAAAATGCGATCACACCTAAAAAAAGAATGCTGATCATAATCATGGAAGTCATGACAGGCCGAGTGATAAAAAGGGTGATCATCTTCATTGTAAACTCTCTTCTACAACTAGACCTGGATAGACACGGCTATGACCTTCAGTGACAACCTTTTCTCCCGGTTTTAACCCATAGCTGATGAGAGTTTGCCCTTTCTCTTCTTTTTCTGGTTTAACGAATCGATATTCGATTGAATGGTCATCTTTGACGACATAGACGTAAGCACCTGTTTGATTTCTTTTAATAGCCTTTGAAGGGATGACTGTTGCCAGTTCTTTTTTTCCATAAATAAGATGGACGCGAACAGATTGCCCAGGCACAAGCTTTTGGTGATTGGTTGCAAGAAGAGCTGAAAGGGAAATCATTCCTGTCGAGGGTTCAAAGCCGGTGTCGATAAACATCACTTTTCCAAGGCTTAAAAGGCGATCTTCCCCGGATTCTCCAAATTCTCCAAGTGAATAAATCTCAATTGTCAAATTCTTTTCAGGAAGTTGTGAAAATTCTTTCTCAGTTAAGATAAAATCAACATAAAGCGGCTCGATTTGAAAAATGGTGGCAAGCGTCTTTCCCTCGACTTTATTGCCCACATGTAACGATGATTTGCCAATTTTACCGGAAATGGGGGCCTGAATCGAGCAGAGATTGACATCGCGTTTTGCTAGATCCACTCTTGCTTGATCCGCTAGAATCATCCCCTCATAATACTTAACTTGGGATGATAATTGATCGAAATCCGCTTGAGCAACTAAATCCGATTGTTGGAGGCTTTTATATCGATTTAATTTCTTTTGTGCGTGATCTAATTGTGCTTTATTTTGGAGGAGAACTGCTTCTAATTCATTCATTTTAATCATATAATAGGTGTCATCAATCGTATAGAGAGGATCTCCTTTTCGGACAGATGAGCCTTCATTAAAATGAATATGGGTAATCACTCCTGAAATGTGTGGCTTTACTTCTACTATTTGAGAAGCCCTTAAATTTCCCATCGATTCAAAATGAAGGACAAACTCCTTTTCTTCTACACAACAAGCAGTCACAGGTACTGATGATAGATAAGAATTGAAAGGAGGCTCGTTTGATTTCAAGGGTTCTTTTTTAGAGCAAGCCATTAAACATAAACTCATGATGACAACTACAATCCATGAGCCGCATCGCCAATTTCTTTTCATTGCAACACACTTCCTTTTGCAAAACCAAATTCAAAAAGAGATAAACACCATTTGATTCTCGCCGTCACTTCTTTTCCTCTCGCATCTGCCAAATTTTTTTGCGATTCAATCAGGTCGAAAAAGTTGTGTAAACCGGCCTTATATCCCTCTAATGAACCCTCATAAGATTTGTTTGTAAGGTCTAAATAGATTTGGCTCCAATGAAGTGCTTCTTTCGCAGCTTGTAAAGAAACATTTCCCGTGAACACTTCTATAGCAATTGAATCTTCCAGGGCTTTGATATCGGCTGCTATCATTTGCACTTCATTTTCAGCGATCTTTTTTTGATGCTTAGAATCAAAACCTCTAAAAAGAGGGATATCTAATGTAAGGCCAACCTGGTAATTATATCCACTGTCTTTATGCTTGGCATACTCATTCCACCCCCCTTGTCCAAGAAAATTGATTTTGGGCAAAGAAGAGCGCTCGATTTGTTTCAGCCTTTCCCGGGCTTCTTTTAAATTTGCTTTTTTGGCTAATAAATCCGCTCTCTGTTTTTCAGCTAGGGCAATGATAGTGGCGAATTCTTGAGAGCATGCAGGATCATAGATTTCAATTGGAACGTCTTCAATTTGTATGTTTGTCTCTAGAGGAAGCCCCAGGGCTATTAAGAGTTTTCCATATGAGATAGAGGATTCGGCTTTTCGCTTTGCTAATTCAATTTGAATAACGGCAACATTTGCCTGACTCGTATAGAGATCAGTAATCGGTCTAAGGCCTGCTTGATATAAACTCTTAGCTGCTTCATAAATCAGGTGGGCATCAGCCAAAGAGCGATCGGTTGCGAGATAAAGCTTTTCTGCTTGAAGATGTTCAAGGTAGGAGCATGCGACTTCCAGCATGACTTTTTGGATTGAGAGGTCATTCATCCATTGAGCCGCCACTAAAGCTTCTCTTGCGGCTCTCACTGATGCTTTTCTTTCTCCAAAGTCGAATAGCAAATAAGCAATGGTCAGTTCGGCTCCGTAGTTAGTAAATTGCGTTTCAGGACCATTGAGATATTTCGTTTCTCTTCCCTGAAAAAGATTTCCTTGAAGATCGGCCACTGGATAACATTGACTTTTACTCGATGAAAAGAATGCTTCAGCCCTTTTTGTATTGAACCAGCTTTTTTTAGTCTCAGGATGATTTGCTAGGGCAATATCCACGAGTTCAGTCAAACTAAATCTTTTCTCTAAAGTGGGCCATGCGAACGATTGAAGAGATAGAACGACTAGAATCAAATAAAGGGAGAATTTCATTTACATTAAAATGTTAAAAATTAGGAAGTACCGATTCAATAAACAGGCCGACCGTTTGTTTAGCGATAGGAAAATTCATTTCTCCGAAATCGACCTGCCAAATGATCCCATCTAGAGAATATTTTTCTTTCAAATACAACGCTTTTTCTAAAACCATCGATGGGGTTCCAACGATTGCTAGATCACGCGCTCTCATCGATGCAGGTGTCAATTGACCGATAATTTCTGCGATTTTTTCATAATGGGGATAGTCGAATGAATGATTGCTTTTCCAAGAAGCTGCTGCTCCATGCCAAACATCTAAATAATGTTGAATAAGAGTTTCGCTATGTCTCAAAGCTTCTTGGGCATTTTCGCAAATAATAAGAGGAATGCTCATGAGAACTTTGGGTGTTTTATCTATTTTTTTTTCTTCTGCAGATTCTCGGAATGTTTCTCGATAAAGATGGATCTTGTCAATAAGAGTTTCAGTTTGACCCATCGGAGGAGTGACAAGAAGATTGAAAAGCTGATCTCCTAACCAACTAAATGTTTGCCTTGAATTCACAGCAGCGCCCCAAAGTTGTGGATGGGGCAGGCTAGTGCAGGGTGGATAATTAACTGCATGAGTATAAGAGAAGTGAGAATTGTGCCAAGAAGATGTTTCATTTGTCCATAGATCAATCATGGCCTTAATCGTCTCTTCATAGCGCTCACGACTGCCATCCATTGAGACGTGTAAAGTTTCAAATTCGTAAGGGAGGTAGGCTCTTGCCAATCCGACTTCTAACCTGCCATGGCTGATGGCATCCACCATCGCAATTTCAGCAGCTAGTTGAATGGGGTGATGAAAACTTGGTAAAATACATCCTGTTAATAATCGAATGTGTTGCGTTACTTTTGCAACAGCGGTTAAAAAAATGAGCGGCGAAGGACAAAATCCACCATAAGGATTCAGATAGTGTTCCGTCATTTTAATATAATCCATTCCGGCGCTATCTGCCATTTTAGAGAGAATGAGAGCTTCTTCAAAATAGGCTGCTGGGGATTTGCTATCTTTTTTGCAATCGGGTAAGAATGATAATCCAGTTTTCATAATAGATCCTTGTTACAAAACAGCTAAAAAGAAAAAAGTCAAGTGAGCGATAATCAAGGGGATTAGATTTTCCGTCTCTATAAAAAGAAAAGAATTGACAACGCCTACAACTAGGGCGCCTACTATTGGGAACATTTTGGCAATTTTATTCGGCATAAAAAAGGATTGGACCCATACAAATAAAGCAGTGGAAAAAAAACCAGCAAAATAAGGTGAAGCAGGAAGGCAATAGGTACAAATAATTCCTCTAAAAACTGTTTCTTCTGCAAAGATTTGCATGCCGATAATCATAGCTGCAAGTGGTAAAGGTAAAAGTTTTAGAGTATGAAGATGATGCCTTAACCATCCTGATTTTACGAGTGCATGCCACTCTTCTTTTTGCGTGGGGACCTTGCTTTTAAAAAAAGTTTGCAATAATTGAATGATCACAAAACAAATTGTTGAGGAAAGCCCCATTTGTCCGATTCCCAACAACAATCCAAACAATAAATTCTTGGGATGAAAATCGCTTAAATGAAAGAGTTGATCGGGAACAATTCCTAAAAAAATAGCTAAAAAATAAGCGAATAAAAGGTGGGTGCAAACAATGAAAATCAACTCAGTAACACCGGTCAATTCGCCAACAGCTATTTTGACACGGAAGACACCCTCTTTAACAAGTTTTCCTGCTAAAATAATCATTGATTTTTTGACGAGATGATAATAGAGATAAATGAAAAAGTTGATAAAAACTAGGTTAAGAAGAAATTGTGCACTCATTATCGGTCCTTAATCGAGAGTCAGTCGTCTTTTTTTGATAATAATAGGCCAAAAAATTAAAAAAGAGATGGCCAAAAATTGCAGAATAAAGGCTCCCTGTGATTAAGACGAGTATGGTAAAGAGAAGAGCCATGATCATTTTACAAATGCATTGGTTCCAACCAAAAAAAAGATGTGAAACTCCAAAAAAGAATAGAGAAAAGAAAATTCCAATACAAGCTAAATAGGGAGGGAAAGTCAGGAAAAGAGATAATAGGCAACCTCTATAAATACATTCCTCCAATACAGCGGAAAGAGAGATGTCCGGTAAAGAAAATTTGCTCGATAAATCCTCGATAAATAGAGCTTTTTTTAAAGAACTTTCCTTGACATTTTTTTTTGAAGAAAGAGAAAAAGCCTTGGGTGATAGAGATCGAACCCCCGTAAGGGTTGAAGCATCGGTATTTTTCTGCTCTTTTTCTTTTCCCATCTTTTTTCGGTAGATATATCGATTAAATTTAATCTCATAACTGAATAGAACACCTCCTGCCAATAGTCCTATAGAGAGTGCAATGGCAAGTTGAAAAATGTCGAGGGAGAGAAGGGGTGTGAGATCGATCACCTGAATTCCCAAAAATGCCACAAAAAAATGCCATAGATTATTTATTTTAAGAACATCCCATTTCAATAATGGATGCAATCGCATGCACGCTGTGGAGACAAGCGCTTGATCTCCAAAAGAGAGAAGCACAAAAATTAAGCAATAATAAGGGTCACCTTTAAGGATAGGGATGGGGATATTCATGAGAAACTCCTCCATATGCTTGAAAGCCTAAATGTGAGACAGGGACCGCCATAGGTAGACAAAGCGGCAAGAGATCAGGAGACCAGACTCTTTCAATATAAAATCCCATTTCTTTTGCTTCCTTAGAAGTCAAATGCGTATGGGTGAGAGTGAGCTTTGCAGCTGAACATGCTTCTTTTAAAAAATGTAAGCAAGCGGCATCATCTTCAAAGGTCCAGTCGATGGGGAGTGAGCTTGCAAGTATTTCTTTTGCTTTGCTGAATTTCTCTCTAACAAAAGCTGTATGATGCCCAGCTGCATACAGTGAGACGTTGCTATCTAAATCATAAATCGTTTCTTGATTGAGAGCTTGTAAATCTTTGCCTAAAAAATATTTATCTTGGAATAGGTTCAGCCTTGCAAGCCCTACAACACCATAGCCCTCTAAAAACGCTTTATACAGCGCTTTTTCTAAAGATAAATCAGAACCTAATCCAAAGGCAAAGCGAGGAACAGAAGGTGCTTCTCTTTCAAATGAACAGACGATATTAAAACCCGGCAACCCTCGCCCTGGAAGGAGATAAAATGTGGGAATGACGCCATTTTTTTTATTTAATGTTTTTTCCATGAATTTCTTCAAAAAAGGGACGCGGTCATCCAAAACGATCTTATAGAGTGGGGAATTTGTATACCAATGGCCCATAGCGGCATCCACTTGAATCAATTCTGAGATAGCCCCAATCGTTGCTTTGCTTTCGGTAATATGCGCTGCAGTTCCAGTAGTGACAGCAGAAAGGAGCCAAGGCTCGCCATCTCTCCTTCGACTAGAATAGCCAATAAACAACAACGAAGCCGGAACCCATATATCCTTTTGGATATCCTTTTGGATGTTTTCATGCGCATCATTCATGAACAAAGAGACCTTGACCCATGTCAGCGGCTTTTCTTCGGAAAAAGGGTCAAAAGGGAATCCTTTTTTTGAAAATTGCTCAGGTTTAAAAAAGTGTAAATTTTCTTTTGACAAAATTTGAGAATATTTTGACTTCATTTCTTTATAAGTCAAAAATTCCCTTTCTAAAGTGTGAGAGAGAGTGTACTCAGATAAAAGCTGTGAATAGCGCTCCAGACTTTCAGCGAGAGTTTTAATCATTGTTTCGCTATGAAAATAACCTACTCCTCCGATGTGATACCCTCCTTTGCCGGGATCTGGTCTATTTAACAGATGGTGAACGCCTGTTAGGCCCCCGCCGATTGTAATCAATCGGGGATCAACGCTACTTCTTTTTAAATAGCCTATTTCATTACAAAGACCTGTAAAAGGACTTAACATCCGCTCCAAAGAATGATAGACGAAATGAGAAAATTCTTTACGGTGGGAGGGGGTGACTTGTAATTTCATCTAGAAGCCTCCACAAGAGTTTGCATGTCAAAATAGAGTTGCTCGTCGGTGCGATGAAGAGTCGGTCCACATACCTCACAAGAAGATAGAGGAAGCACTTCATTAAATGCGATTTCCATTGTTGGAAGGTAAATTCCAAATAATTTTCGGATCGTGAAAGAAGATTCGGTAAGGACGAAATTTGCGATTTCTAAAGCAGCATGAGCAGCAATTAATGGAAGAATCAAAGGATTGATGCTCGATGAGCGATGGAATACCCTATGATCTGCCAGAGCCTGTTTGTATTTTTGGTAACTGCTGTTTTGGCGTAGATTCATGGTGATTCTTTTTTCCATACAATCGAAACAAGGAGATTGTTTAGCTAAGAAAGTTGGGCCAATGAGCAAGAAAGGTCCATCGATTGCCACATGCATCCAAGGAATCGCCAATTCATGCGCAATGCGATTGAAATTTTTAGCCAGCAGAGGATTCACTTGTGAAAAAGCTAAAACTACAAAATAATCTTTCAAGGAAGAATAGGCTTCGATTTCTTTTAGAAAGCTTACCCCATCATAGAGCCATTCTTCTTCTTTTAGTGAAGATAGGCGATGAATTAAGGGATTATCCTCGCTGAGAATAAGAAACGCTTCTTCTCCAAGAGTCTGCCTCAAGTTCGCTGCGATAGCAGTTGTTAAATCATTGTCCCCAATAAGCAAGACCTTTTTAGATTGGGCGGTTTCAGAAGACTCTTTGTTGTTTGAAAAAAGAGAGGATAATGAATTGAGAGAAGCTTCAAAAGCCGAAGAGGGCGAATGTTCTAACACCCCATTTTGTTGTAAATGGTCGATCACTTCTTCAACATGCGAAATGGAGATTTGGCACATTTTTGCGATATTTCTAGAGGAATGAGATCCATCGAGAAGCTTAAGAATTTCATAGAGTTTGCCCATTTTGTCATGATCTTCTATCAAAAAAGAGACGGGGTTCCAAACACCGGAGCGGAGCTCGAGTCTATTTTCGCTATGGGCAACAATGGAAAAATGAGGTTTGATTCTAAAAAAATGTTCAGTCATTTAAAAACTCAATGTTATGAAGTAAAGGTTATACTGCGGGACGTTAAAATTTTTCGTTTTAACCCGGCATGCCGATGAAAATCGCATGGAGAAAAAATTGATTGATTCCATCCATTTGTAAAAGGTCGTGAATTTCTTCGTCATAAAAACTTGCGCAATCGACACTGCCAAGTCCAAGCGAAGTTGCTGCCAGATGGATATTTTGCGTCATGGCACCGGCCTCCTGAAAGACAAAGCGAAGTCCTTTATTGCCATATTTTCTCATGCTTCTCCACGGATGGCCTATGAGAAGAAGGACAGCGGAGGCTTTATCTGTCGAAATGATTCCCGGCGCTGCCGAATAGCAATTAAAAAAGGATTCGACACCGGATGCATCATCGACTTGAATGAGAGCATCTTTTTTTGAAGCAAAACGATAAATACCTGGTTCTAAGCCGTTCACCGAGCATGCGACTACATAGAGTTTAACAGGATAGAGTCCACCGCCGCTTGCTACTGTGCGCAAGGTTGTTTCTAAAGATCCCCCTTGGCTCAAAGCCATTTGGTTTGTGGCAGTTATTCCTGCTGCAGCTCTAATCAGAGAGCTTAAGTAATCAAACTCCATGGGATCGCCAGTATAATGACGGATGCTTCTTCTTTGAATCATCACTTCCCCAATTTCCATTGTCAATGGAACGCCTTCGGAAAGAGGAAAGAGATTTTTTGCTATTGCATCCTCTTCATCGATTAACTGGAGCATTTGCATACCAGTATCCCCAAAGTAGGATGAAATAGAAAAATCCCTTGCCCTGTCATTTCTTCGCATGTAAGAGCTCGCAAGAAAATTTTCTGCCGGGTTTTGACCGCGCAGATTTTCTTGCGAAAAAGCGATTGAAAATGTCTTGAATGCAGTCGATGATTCTTGGAGAGCATATGTAGAATAACTATTTGCCCAGCAAGTGGCATTGATCAAAACATTCTTATTAGAATCAGCCATTAGTTTTCTCTGCTTAACGATGTCGCGCCGCATGAAGTACATGATGAAGAAGATCCTAAGCAACAAGTGGTGCAAGCACCCGGTAATATCATCGTTTCTCCAAGAATTTGATTTAACTGCATATCGACTGTGTTTGCTTTGTGTTCCATGATACATTGACTAGATAAACGCATAAAATCCTCCTTATAAATATAGATCAATTCAAGTATGCTTTATATTGCCATTTTTCACCTCTTTTACAGAGGATGTGGCATCGAGAATCACCTTTCCGGAATGACCCCCTTCAAATGTGATGAAATCTACATAACTATTATCTTCTAAAAAAACATGTGCAGATTTATGAAACCAGCCCCAAGCAAGAGGGTCTACAATTAGGCCGCCTTGAATGTGTGTTTTTCTTAAAATAATCTTTGGACTCATCACTTCAAGTCCTTTTTTAAAATTTCCCTCCTCAGAGTGAAAACTTCCAAAAACTTTTACAAACCCTTCAAAATCGCTGGATTTGATGAGTGCTTCCCCATAAATTTCACATTCTTCAAAAGATGCCAAGAAAGTTTTAAAACTCCCGTTTACAACCGTTTTTCCGGAAAATTTTGTTGGCGTTTTTCCATCTCCGATGATAGCCCCTCCATTGATTACCATATTCGCACACGGACCTGTGAAAGTGCCATGGCCATTAAAGCAATGACTTTTCAAATCAGATCGCATTGCCATAGCAGCCATTGTCCAACTAGTCAGTTTACTTAACTTCATAACATCTCCTTTCTCTCGCCTAACCCGAGTTCTCTAAGCCTTTTTGCGACCACAGAGACTAAGGACTTCATTTTTTTTTAGCAATTCTTTTTTAGCATTCTACGGCATGTGTAATTTTTTTTCCGTTCATATTCGTGTCCCTTCCTTATCCAAGACTCGCATTGTATTAGAGCCCGCTAGGGAGGCCGTGTAGAGCCCTCTCCGACCATTGGGAGGGGTGGGTAAGTGAGATTGCCATAGCGATGGACATCGCGGCTGATGGTCACTTCTCGTAAATAGTGCAGCAGCTCAAGCCGGCCGTTAGCCAAAACAGCTCCCCGATTCAAATGACATGCCATTTCAGCTAATATTTTCAAGAAAGGTTCTTTGATGTCGCTGATAAAACGCATTCTTCGAATGCCGGTGTTTTTTAAATATTCAATCAATGACTCATCGTTTTCACACCGGATGTTAAATAAAGTATGGAACTCCATTTTTTGAAGGTGTTGAACAAGCGAATCTTCTTCAACACTTATCTCCATTTTTGAGCGACAAGTAAAAGCTGCTGCCATCACTCTAAATACATCAAAAAGGGAATCGCCTTTCTGCACTCTAAAAATCATACGGGGATGAGGGCGATAAGTTTGTAAATTGTCTTGTCCTAAGATTAAAGATGGGTCATGCGCTTTGGAAAAAAATTCACTCCAATAAAATGCATAGCTTTGAATGCTCGCCCTCCAAAGGGCTCGATTGCATCCTTCCCATGCTTCAACCTTCTTTGAGATCTTTTCTATAGAAGTATTCAACCTAGAAACGGCAGTTGAAGGTGATAAATTGACGCAATCTTTTGAGCCATAATCGCTAACAATCGGGGGTGCCTTCACCTTTTGGGAATGTTCACCCCCGATTGTTAGCGATTCTAACTCTAAATCCTGCATCACTTTATCGCCTTGAACTGCCGTTTCTAGGTTCAAAGCATAGCTTTCGCTTGGGAGGGCAATTTCTGAGGCATTCATCAATTGCAGAAGATAATTGGGGCCGCCGGCTTTTGCCCCTTTGCCAAAATTGCTCTCTTTGCATCCGCCAAATGGCTGTCTCCTGACGATTGCGCCTGTCATTGTGCGGTTGATATAACAATTGCCGGCGTCGACGGTTGCCAGCCAAGCCTCTTGTTCTCTTTGATCAAGTGAATGAATACCCGCCGTAAGACCATAGGGGGTTTGGTTGACCATCGACAAGGCATCTTTAAAATTTTCAGCTCGGACAAGACCCAAAACGGGGCCAAATAATTCGTTTTGAAAGGTAAAGCTGGAGGGCTGAACGCCAAGTTTTATTCCGGGGCTCCAGAGATTTGGGCAATGGGGGTCTTGCCTTGGTTTGAGAAGCCATTTTTCTCCAGCTTCGCATTCCGTTAATCCCCTAAGCAGGGTTTGATTGGGTGCGCGGATTAAGGGGTTGACTTTTGTTTTCATCTCCCATTGAGAGCCCACTGATAGACTGGATGCCGCCTCGCAGAGCTGCTGTAAGAAATGCTCATCGTCATACACTTCTGCTTCTAAAATGGCCAAACTACAGGCGCTGCATTTTTGTCCGGCATGGCCAAAGGCGGATGATAAGAGATCTTTGATCGCTAAATCGCGATCAGACATTCCCGTGATGAGCATGATATTTTTACCCCCTGTTTCTGCGATGAGATCCAAAGAGGGTCTTAATTTTAAAAAGAGCTTAGCAGTTTCTGTCGAACCCGTCAAAACAACCGAAGAAATTCTCTGATCTTGAATGAGTTGACTGCCTGCGGGATCATCTTCACACATCAAAAATTGCAAAAGCTCTTTGCCGACTCCGGCTCCCCATAAAATTTGAGCTAATGTCCAACCCACTAGAATCGATTCTGGAGCCGGTTTAAAAATGACACTATTGCCCGTTGCAAAGGCAGCGAGAATCCCACCCGATGGGATCGAACAGGGAAAATTCCATGGAGGGGTAACTAAAACTGTCCCTTTTTCCTTCCATTGAATCTCTTTCATTTGATGCCATTCTTCTAAATTGGCGCGGTAGTAATTGGCAAAATCTATCGCTTCTGAAACTTCAACATCTGCCTCTTGCATTGTCTTTCCGGTATCTGCCATCATCGCTCCTATTAAATCAGCGCGATGAATTTTTAAGGCTTCAGAGATATTTTTTAGGATGTGGGTTCGCTTTTCCCATGAGATTTTAGGGGCGCTATTTGCTGCTTCTATGACTTTGTCAATATCTTCAAGATCAGCTAATTGATAGCGGTATAACACTTGATCCGGAAAAGAGGGATCGACTCCAATTCCTAATTTTCTTGTCTCTTGGATTTCATTGCCTCCAATCATTAAAGGAATGAAAGAGGGCTCCCTGTTTCTCCATTTGTCTAAAATGATCTTTGCCCATGTGCGATTTTGAGGCAGAGACCAGTCGGTGTCGGGTTCATTGCTGAATGAGTAAACATTCTCTTTCATTAAATATTCAGTAAAGCGATTTTGCTCCCTCTTTGGCAAATAAGAAACTTTTTCCATCGAGAGACAAGCCTCAGAAAAACGGCGCACTTGTTCATCCCATACGGCTGTACCGGGATGCAGGTAAAAAAGATGGCGAAGAAAATTTTCAGGCGCTGTATTTTCATCCAACCTCCTCACTAAATAAGCCACAGCATTTTGAAATTCATCTTTTTTGGCAGCCGGGCAATAGAGGAGCAAATCGCCGGTGATGGAGAGAATCACTCGTTGAATGGGCTCAGCCATCCCTTCGAGCATTTCAAAACACACTTCTTGTTCAATTTCATTTTCTGACCTAAGAAGCAAAGTGAATGCGATATCGAAGAGGTTATGGCTGCCGATGCCAAGGTGGACTGCATGGACATGTTTTTTTATGCAGCCATATTGGATCATTCTTTTAAAATTGGCATCTGTTTCTTCTTTTGTCAAGTAGGGTGCTTGCGGCCATTGATGAAGTGCAGAATCAATCTGTTCCATGGCGAGATTTGCCCCTTTAACAAGGCGGATTTTAATGGGAGCACCTCCTTTGGCAATTCTCTGCAATGCCCAGTCCGTTAGCTCTAATTGAATGATGTAGGAATCTGGAAGATAACTTTGAAGAACAATTCCGGCTTCTAAATCGAGAAATTCTTCGTCATCTAAAACTTTTTTAAACACCGTGACTGTGAGATGTAAGTCTCGGTATTCCTCCATGTCCAAATTGACAAATTTATATTTGGAAGTGCCATCTTTTTTGATAAAAGAATTTTTTTTTGCCATTCTATAAAGTTTTTTTAATCGCTTGGAAAGGACGTCTAAACTCTCTTCCCAGGCGATCAGGTTGATTTGACTATAAAGAGTAGATATTTTAATGGAGATGACTTCAACTTCTTCTTTTTGCAGATCCTTTAAATAGAGATTCAAGCGCCTGTGCGCTTCTTCTTCACTGAGAATTGCCTCTCCTAGATGATTGAGGTTTACTCTAATTCCCTCGCTTTTGCGCATTTTCATATGCTTTTTTAGGGCGGTTTCGTCCCCCGGCAAAATGACTGTACTCATCTCCTTTCTCATGGCTCTTAAAAAAAATGGAACAGCCAATTGGCCCAAATTTTTTCCAAAAACACTTAAGCCTTTTAGTCCCATGCGAGCGATGATTGGGAAATAATCCGGGACGCCAAAATGTTTAAGGACATAGGAGAGTTGATCTGCAATCCGTTTCCTCTTTTTACTCCGAAAGCATTGATCGGCAATTGCCGTTGCGAAGGGTTTGCCAAGCGGATCATCCATCATTGCCGCCAGCAGTGCTCGCTTCTTCTTTTCTTTTTTGGTTTCAAGGGCTTGCGATGCTGCAAGCAGGGAAGACGCAAGAGCGATTGAAAGCTCCCTCCTCGTATTCAGGGATAACGATTTTCCTTTAACTGAGGAAAGAATGAATTGCGCTTTTAAAATAGAATCCATGTTTCAAACAATAAATTTATAAATGCTTAATAGTTCTTTTTTATAATCAATAAGCGAGTAATAAACCAATAAATTTAAAGGATTTTATGGGTTCTATTGATGGCGCTAGCAATCCTTTAGAGGGTTTGAAATTTGAGCATAAAGGCAATGAGGATATATTAAAAATTAAAGGTTTGGGTGAAATTCAAATAGAAATTCTTAAGAAAGGGAAAGAAAATCTCGATCTTGCCGCTAAATTATATCGTAAATTTGCAGGGACAAATAGAACTAGACCTATACAAGTAGGCGATCATTACATTGTAATTAAAATGACAGATATTACAAAAAAAATATTGTCGATGGGAAAAGATGGTTTGGAGAAACATTTCTTTGAAAATATCAATCTTGCAAAAAGAATGCGCTGGGAAGAGCTCTCGGGATTAAGCAGTATGACATGGGAAAGTTTTGAATTATTAAAAAAAGTAGCTAATGAAAAAAGCGATGAGGAGTTTGCTTCCCTGCTCAAATTTATCAAATTTCTGACCGATCAGACAAACCCTCGCAAAGTTGAAGAATATCTACAAGACCATATTAATTCTTTTTTTTCCGGTAGAGAAACTACTTAATTAGCAACGTATAGGGAAAAAGATTAAGATTAAGATTAGCTCATTTTTTTCAACTGGAGTGCAGAAGGCGACGGGCTAACCGAAAAGGGTAGACTCCATCTTTTGAACCGGACCAGAAATCATCAGTCAATGCGCTTATACGTATCCAAGGTTGGTTTTCTTTGGCGGTGGCATGAATAAAGCGCCCTTCCCCTATCGCTAACCCCACATGTTTTATGGCCTGTTCACCATTTCCAAAAAAAATAAGGTCTCCCGGTTCTAGGCTTTCAATCTCAATGGTGCAAAATCTGGAATCGGTTGCCTGCTGATAGGCATCTCTTGGCAAATGGATGCCGATTTGATTGTAAAGCATCTGAACAAATCCGGAACAATCATAGCCAAAGCTCGATCTTCCCCCCCAGGTATACGGTAGGCCTAAAAATCTGTAGCTAAACAGGACGAGTTCTTCTTTTTGCGCAAGCGTTTGCTGATTTGTTTCAACATCGCCGCATTGAATATACGCCTCTTGGCCTTCATGAAGAAATACCTTTAACCATCTTTCATCTATCTGCTCTGCTTTGAGAGTAGATCCATAAGGGAGTGTAAGAAGGGGGCCAAATTCAGTATCTTTTACTCCATATAAATGAGCTGCTAAACGAGAAATTTTATGTGTATGAGTAGAAGATTCCATTTTCACATAAGTATGAGAGCGAATCCAACCCTGATACTTGTCAGGAGTTGAAATCAGAGACCATTCATTGAGAATTTCTATGACATTGATTTGTTCAGAAAAAATGGCCTGGGAAACAACCTTAGATTGATCGGTGGGTTGTTCCCGCATGTTGACAACAGCGTGGATGAGAGAGTTCATTAGTCTAAGCACCTTTTGAAAGAGATATTATAAATTTTCTTAACTTTTTATTAGACCTCTTGCATAATTCCATTTATTTGCTAAAATGAATCTTTGACCCTGATTGCTGCCTTATAAGCGGGTAGATTCGAGTTCTTTTCCTCTAGGAGCTCGCAAACATAGTTGAGCCATATTAGTCAATATGGTTCAACTATTTTCGGCAGCCTGTGCGAGCTCCTAGAGAGAAAATAATCTCGAATC
>JANWJE010000084.1 GCA_025451995.1 Parachlamydiaceae bacterium
ATCTTTTGAGCCATAATCGCTAACAATCGGGGGTGCCTTCACCTTTTGGGAATGTTCACCCCCGATTGTTAGCGATTCTAACTCAAAATCTTGCATCACTTTATCGCCTTGAACTGCCGTTTCTAGGGTTAACCCAGAATCAAGTTCTAGCCATTTTGCATGCCATGCCACTACATGTGGATGTTTTGGAGGAAGAATAAGGCAACTATCGAAATACCCCACAGATCCAACGTTATAATCAATTTTCGGAAAATCCGTTAATTGATTTTTTAACGGCAGATAAGGAATATTTCCTAAAAAAGCCAGGGTCATATGCCTCTGCTCTTCATGCAGGATGCGCCCTTGGGGATACTCAAATGGCCATGGAGAATGAATTTCTACACCAAAAAAGAGCCGTTTTATCTCATCTTGCGCCATTTTTTTTCTTTATCGCCTCAATTGCGGCAGAGCAAAAGTAAGGGAGATCGTCCGGTTTGCGGCTTGAAATAAAATGGCGGTCGATCACTACTTTTTCGTCCACCCATTGCGCCCCGGCATGGATTAAATCATCTTTAATATTTGGATAGGAAGTGCATTTCACACCCTTCAATATATTAGCAGAGGAGGGAACCCAACCTGCATGGCAAATAAAGGCAATCACTTTTTCTTGGCTGTGAAATTCTCTCAATAATTCTAGAACCTTCGAATGAGTTCTTATTTTATCAGGAGCGTACCCGCCCGGTATAAAGATTGCTGCGTAGTCTTTGCCCTTCACTTCTTCAAAAGCGATGTCTGATTGGCATGGATACTGATGCTTGCTATGGTACATTTCTTTCCCTTTTGGACCGGCGATCACCACCTGTGCGCCTTCTTCAATTAAACGATAACGAGGATAAAAGAGTTCTAAATCTTCAAATTGATTTTCCACTAAAATTAAAATTTTTAAGTTTTCTAAATTTTTCATTTTATGCCACTCCAATTGAGGAATCTAAATAGATATCTTGAATAGAATGAAGAAGTTTGATCCCTTCATGCATTGATTTTTGAAACGCCTTTCTTCCTGATATGATCCCCATCCCCCCTGCTCTCTTATTTATAATTGCCGTTTTTATAGCCTCTGCAAGGTCATTTTTCCCAGATTCGCCACCTGAGTTAATCAATCCCATTCGCCCCATGTAACAATTGGCAACTTGATAACGATTTAAATCAATGGGATGATCGGTGGTTAACTTATTGTAAACTAAGTCGCTCGTTTTACCAAATTGCAAGGCTTTATAACCGCCATTATTTGTCGCCTGCTTTTGTTTGATGATGTCTGCTTCAATTGTAACACCCAAATAATTCGCTTGTCCGGTTAAATCTGCGCTCGTTGAATAATCGATGTTGTCTTTTTTAAAGGCACCGTTTCTTAAATAACACCATAACACTGTTGCCATTCCCAATTCATGGGCTCTTTCAAATGCTTGGCTGGTCTCTTGAATTTGCCGATGCGATTCTTGCGAGCCAAAATAAATGGTGGATCCAATCGCAACAGCTCCCATTTCAAAAGCTTGTTCTACCTGTCCGAAGTAAATTTGATCATAACTATTAGGATAGCTCAAGAATTCGTTGTGATTGAGTTTTACTAGAAAAGGGATTTTATGGGCATATTTTCGAGCGACACACCCAAGTCCTCCAAGAGTAGAAGCAACGGCGTTACACCCCCCTTCAATTGCTAGTTTAATAATATTCTCCGGATCAAAATAATCGGGGTTAATCGCAAAACTTGCCCCGGCTGAATGCTCAACCCCTTGGTCAACGGGTAAGATTGAAAGATAGCCTGTACCGCTTAAACGCCCATGATTAAAGAGCTGTGAAAGACTGCGCAACACCGGCGCCTTGCGGTCAGTTTGAGAAATCACCCGATCGATGAAGTCGGGACCCGGCAAATGAAGTTTCTCTTTTGGGATTGTTTGACAGTGATGCTTTAACAAAGAATCTGCTTCTTTTCCTAATAAATCTAATAAATTATTCATTTTAATATTTCCATTAATTTGGCTTCTGTTGATTGATACTTTTCATGATGGATGCTATGCATTCCGAATTGGCTACCAATTTCAGCAAACATCTTTCGATCATCGATATAAATCACTTGCTTTGGATTGGCTTGTGATACATTGAGAGCTAATTTATAGATATCATTATCCGGTTTTCTAAGGCCTACAAAACAGGAACAGACAAAGAAATCGATGATTTTTCCAAGATCGAATGTTTCAATTCGATGAACCATCAATTCAAGCCCTTCATTGCTAACCGCTATCACTTTTAATCCAAATTTCTTTTTTAAAAATGAAATCAAATCGATCATCTCTTGTAAAGGTTTTGATTGTGCAAACATAAAATTTTTAAATGCTTCATGTGAAAAAGAGCGTTGAGTATAGAAAACAACCCTATCGAGATAGGTATCAAGTGTGATTTTTCCAATTTCATAAGTATCAAATGTCAAAGCATGCCTTCGATTCATTTCATCGAGATCTAAATCGAAGACATTAGCTGACTCCTCGCGCATGGTGCGGTCCCAGCCATTTGTCAAAATGACACCGCCTACATCTAAAAAAAGTGTGTCGATATTAAACATTGTTATCCTCACCCATCCCTTCATTGATTTGTTTAAAGATAGATGCAGCAGCACCGATAACCCCTGCCCCTTTGCCCAATTTCCCAAGCGTGAGTTCATAAGAATTTGTGGCAGCTTTAAGAGCCCTTTCGCTAATTCCTTTTTTGATTAAAGGAAAAATTTCCGGAAACCCATCGATGACCCCTCCTCCAATGATTAATTTAGCCGGATTATAAAGATTTATCAAGCTGGCGAGGCCGGCAATTAAAGCCTCTTGAAAATTTTGTATTAACCCGATGGCCATCGGATCGTTTTTCCTATAAGCTTCTATCACATTTTTTGCTGAGATTTTATGACTGCTTCCATTTGACAATTCTAAAAGCATTTGGCTTGCCGGTCCTTGCTTATCTTCTTTTACCATATCTTGTGCTCTCGCAGCAATTCCCCATCCTCCTGCCAATGCTTCAAAACATCCTTTTTTTCCACAGGTGCATATGGGCCCTTTATAATCAATTGTCATATGACCCACTTCCCCAAAAGAATTGCTAAAACCTGTCAATAATCGACCATTAGACACAACAGCACCTCCAATCCCTGTCCCGACAAAAATACACAGTAGATCTTTTTCGTTTTTACCGGCACCGTAGAACCATTCTCCAAACATGATCGCCCTGACATCATTCACCACACTAATTGGAAGACCCGTATCTTGTTCGATAATGGTTTTTAAAGGAATATTATGCCACTTTAAATTAGGTGCAAAAATGACTGTTCCTGTTATTGGATGAATTTGACCCGCCACACCTATTCCCACACCTTCGATTTTAAGTCCTTTTTTCCTTCTTAAAATAGCGATATTTGATAAAATTTGTTCTTGAATAGCCTCAGGGCCATCCATCGTTTTCAATAGGCAAATATCAATGAGCTCACCTTTATCCGATACAATTCCGATTTCAATTTTAGTTCCCCCTAAATCGATTCCAAATGCATAGCGCGTGTCATTTTCAGCCATTCCCTAATCCTCAAATGATTTGCACGAGGTTCAGAGGCTGACAGGAAATAGGACCAAAGTTCGAACTTTGGTCCTATTTCCTGTCAGCCTCTCAATACCCTTTTATCATCGAATGAATTATTAGTGAAGTTCTTAACAAAAAATTTACAAAGTCTTTATTTTATCCAAAGATTCTTACTTTATTTTCCTAATTTCACAAATCGGTTTTATCCACATGAATCTAATGAAAAAGAAAGAAGTATTCGGAAAATTTAAAGTCAGTGCGCAAAATGGTCTCCATGCAGGACCTTCAAATGAAATCGTCAAATGCGCGAGCGCATTCAAATCTGAGGTCTATTTAATCTATCAAAAACAATCGGTGAGCGCAAAATCGCTTTTAAGCATTTTAATGCTCACAGCCAGAAAAGGATCCCAAATAGGGGTAAAAGCATTGGGTGAAGACGCCGAAGAAGCGGTGGCCTCAATTCTCAATTTAGCTAAGAGACAATAGACCTCTTGCATAATTCGCTTTGTTTGATAAAATGAAAGATTTTTGGATGGATTTATTGCCAAATTTTGAGAGCATATTGTGTTTAATATGGTCGAAAAATTTGGCAATAAAGACGCCAAAAAGATTCATTTTAGCAAATAAATGGAATTATGCAAGAGGTCTAATAGTCAAAAGATTTTTTTACAATAATTCTCCTAATAGCTATAAGAAAATATACTCCATCCAGTTGAAAGCTGGAAAATTTAACAAGGAGGCGGCCTGATTTTGCATCAAGCAAAGCTGGTGCCGAAGCAGCACAACTTAAATAAGTTGTGCGATGCAGGCAGATGCAAAAGCAGAACCAAGCTGACGCAATAAAATTTCCAGCTTTCAACTGGACGGAGTATATAACAAAGGAGATTTATTGTGGAATGGATACAAAATAATCGCTATTTATTGCTCATTGAAGGGATCATTTTTGCCCTTCTTGGTCTTATTGCCATTGCTTTGCCCGGTGTCTCAACACTCAGCGCAGAGTTGTTCATTGGCTGGCTTTTGATTTTTGGTGGGATTGTTCAAATCTACAGAACTTTTAAAACCACTCATGGAACCAGCTTCATTATATCGCTCTTAATGAGCATCCTCTATTTAATTTTTGGAGTGTTACTGATTGCATTTCCTATTGCTGGGGTTTTGTCATTGACTGTTTTATTGACAATTTTTTTCATTGCTGAAGGAATTGCCAAAATCATTCTTGCTTTCCAGTTTAGGCCACTTAATCGATGGTTTCTTTTGGTCATCAATGGGGTTTTAGCTCTAATAATAGCTTACATCATTTGGTCGGGTTGGCCTGGGACAGCCTTTTGGGCACTCGGCTTATTGGTTGGCATTAATTTATTTTTCTTTGGAATCTCATTAATTTTTGTATCGATGTCACTGCCAAAAATAGGGGATAAAACTTAAGATTTCCTGAAAGCTGGAATTTTTTTAATGCCCATGTTACGCAAGAGCCGGCCTTCCAGGCTTCTTGTTTTTTCTTTCTCAAACCCAGCCAGGCCTTGCGGCCTGGGCTATATACAGGTCCAATTCTCAGATCAGAAAGACATTGGTCTATGCTTTCATAAATCATATCGCTCCTGTTTTTATTAACCATCAAAAAAATGGAGAAAACTAATCCTTGTTAGACTTTTCACTTTCTTTGATATAGCGATCTAATTTTGAAGTAATAATTCCTAAAGCAACGGCTGTAATTTCCACTGCAAGAACCTTAGAGCAAATGATAGCTGTATTTTTAAAATGATTTGCAGATTCTGTTTCACCGTACCCTAATCGATTGAAAGCTAAATAGAACATTGAATAAATAACAACACCCGAAGTGGCAGTGATAGTTACAGCAGCATGCCCGTATACAATGGGATTTGAATAATCTAAGCTTATTATTGAGTTTTTTAATTCAACTAACATTATTATTATCCTTTTTGATTTATTAAATAAAAATTATAACATATAAATAATAAAAAAAATCAATTAATATCACTTAAACTAATTTTAATCCTGCTTGCTTCCAAGCTAAAATCCCGCCTCGCAGATTTCCGACGGATGCAATTCCATTTTTTTGGAGAATAGAGGCTGCAAGGGATGCTCGATGGCCGCTGCGGCATATAAGAATGATTTGTTTCTCTTTTGGCAAGATATCCATAGAATCTTGCAATTGGATTAAATCGATATGATGAGACTTTGGGATATGCTCCGCATTCCATTCCTCTTCAGTTCGAACATCCAATAAATAACGATTAGGATTCACTTCATGTTGTACTTCAGAGGCCTCTATCATTGGAAAAGAAGAAAACGGACATAAACTTTCGGAAAGCTTTTCACTTACTTGTATCACCCAAATGTCTTGATCAACTCCAAGCAATCGCAATTGATCGACGATCTCTGAATAGAGATGAAAATTCTCTGTAATGAGACCAATAGGGATGGATTCAGGAAGCATCCAACCGGCCCATTGGCAAAAGGAGTTTGATAAAGGGATATTAATTGAACCTTTAATATGCCTTTCTGCAAAAATTTCCGGATGTCTAATATCTATTAAAAATAATTGGTTGAAAGGCAGGCCTTCTTGATCATTCCAGGCTTTGCATTTAAGTGAATTTAATAGAGCAGGCCCCTCAATATTCATCCGTTTCATTTTTTTAAAATAATTTGGGACAGGGGGAAGGTTTGCCAAAAGATCCTCCACCCATCCCTTTTTTTCTTTCACAATTAAAAAAGGATTGAACTGCCTCTCATATCCTAAAGTCGAGCTTGGTTTGCTTTGTAACATTTTTCCACATAATGAACCGGCGCCATGACCGGGCAGTATCTCTAAAAAATCCGGATACTTTCCGAGAATAGTAAAAAGGGTATTGTAAAGTTCTTCAGAAAGCGGTTTCATCTCCTGGACCCCTAGAAGATCCGGTCGTCCAACACCTCCAACAAAAAGGCAATCCCCCGTGAAAATCAACCAAGGAGAGGTATCGCTTCTAGACAGATCATAACAGAGCCAGCTCACATGTTCCGGAGTATGCCCGGGAGTGTGAATTGCCATCATTCTGATATCGCCCATTTTTATTTCAGTCTCCTGCCTTACGATCACATCGGCATAATGTGGAATTCTCTCCTTACCCCCCAACCCGGAGCAGTAAATCAATGGCTTTTCGTTAAGTTGATGTTTGAGTTCTTTTGCGCCGGAGACAAAATCAGCATGCACATGAGTTTCGACAATATCAGTAATTTCCAATTCTTCTTTTTGAGCTTGGATAATAAACGGAACAACATGCCTTGACGGATCGACGATGATGCATCGCTTGGTTTTCTCATCACCCACTATGTAGGAATTAATAGAAAGACAGGGATTAAAAATTCTTTTTATAAACATAGGGCCTTTTAATTAATTTTCCTGAAGTTTATAGTCTAAGATATATACTGAAAAGGAGAAATATTTATGAAATTATTATCATTATTTTTAGCGTGCTTTACAGCAATATTTTCTTATCCTGTTTATTCTCAACAAATTGAAAGAAAATGCGCTTGCAAAGATTGTAAATGTTCAGTAAATTCTCATTGCGGCTGCTATTCAGAGAAAGGATGTACCTGCAAAGAGAATCGAGCGCAATGTTGCTCAGCCAAGCCATCCAATTAATTTGAATGAGTAGAGAGATCTATCGACCTCTCTACTTCACTATCTTTCACGGATCACCATTATTCGATCTTGGAAAGAAATTCCTTAATTTTTCCTTCTAGTTTTTCTTGTGACATGTTCCCGGTATCCTTGGAAATCACTTGCCCTTTATAGAGAAAAACTGTTGTCGGATAGGCTTTAACTTTTAAAAAGGTAGTGAGAATTTTTTCTTCATCCGCATTGATTCTGGCAAATAGACACTTATCTTTAAATTGTTCATGCATTTTTTTAAAAGTCTCTGAATACAATTTGCAATAATGGCACCAATCGGTATAAACATCGATCACAACCGGAACTTCTGACTCTTCGACCTCTTCTTGATAATTATCTTTTGTCAGTTTTACTATTTGCCGATTAAGGGGCGCTTTAACTATTGGGGATTGGACATGCAAATCGATGGGTTGCTCAAGGGTTTTTTCCATAATTTGCATATCATTTTTTAGGATGGCAAAAGACTCTTCATTATATTTTTGGAATGTTTCATTTTCAAAAATTTGTCTTAATTCATGAATTTCGCGATCATTAAATGAATGATAGGTATCCATAAGATCATGCATTGTTTCGGGATCCTTCATCGCTCGATGCATCTTTGTTATCATTGATTCATAGTCTGCAGCATCCCCCGTCTCTAATTTTTTAGCCGCAATCACATGAGCCATGTTTTGAAAGTGATCTTCTTTTAAAACGGTTTGATCCAAAATAGCTCGTAAATCCTCTTCTCGATTGTAAGTTTCTCCAATCAATTTAGAAAAAGTTAATGCCGTAAATATAATTAAACAAAGTCTTCTTTTCATAAAATTCCTTAATAAAACATAAAAGAAGTTAATTATGAAAATTTTATGCTTTTGAATGCAATATTAAAATGATAGCATTTAGAAAATTTTAAACCTATACTGCTTCCAGCTGAATCTTGGACTTTTGGGCTGCTTCAAAGCCCCGGGGTTGAGAGATCGCAAGAGGCATTGTATTGATATTAATACTATGCCTCTTGGGATCTCTCAACCGCGGGAGCTTTCAAGCTAGCCCAAAATTCCAATATTCAACTGGAAGCAGTATATACATTTTTTATTTCTTTAGCGAGCTCTTTAAGGGAGGAATAATAATTGGTGTATTGATGAAAGCTCTCTGAATTCATCCCGGGTTCATCATGAAGTTTTTTCAAATTTGCAGAGAGGGATCTAAAAGAAGGAAACTTCTTCACAACAACGGGTTTATCAGTAATGAGTTTTTCAGCAAGTTCGATATAAAATTTTTCAAATTGCGTTAATTGCTCGATCCATTCTGCTGTTTTTTTATGACCATCACTTAAAGGAAAGGGAAGCATAAGAAACTTGGAATAGACCTCTTTAAGCTTTGTCTTATCAATAGTGTTCATAATTTTTTAATTTTGCAGGCCTTTTCTATGATATTCTCAACAGTAAAACCAAATTCTTTTAAGAGAATATCAGCTGGTGCAGATGCGCCAAAATGATTAATGCCAATGATTTCTCCCTTATCCCCTACATAACGCTCCCACCCCTGTTCAACCCCTGCTTCGATTGCAAGTCTTTCCTTTATTTCAGGAGATAAAACAGAATTTTTATATTCATCCGACTGCATTTCAAAGAGTTCCCATGAAGGCATCGAGATCAATCTCGCATAAATTCCTTTCTTTGCAAGTTGTTCCTGTGCTTTGATAATTAAAGATACCTCTGACCCTGTTGCGATCAAGATAAAATTGGCTTTTTGGCCTTTTGGCTCCGCTAATATATACGCCCCTTTTTTTAAACCCTCAGCTGGCGCATACTGGCTCCTATCAAGTGTCGGGACATTTTGCCTAGTTAAAATGAGCGCCACAGGATGCTTATGCATTCCAATTGCAACTTGCCATGCAACAGCCGTTTCGTTTGCATCGGCCGGTCTTATGACAACAAGGTGGGGAATCGCGCGCAAGCTCGCCAACTGTTCTATCGGTTGATGGGTGGGGCCATCTTCTCCCAGGCCAATACTATCATGAGTAAATATAAAGAGGACTTGTATATCCATGAGTGATGCCAAACGAATGGAAGGGCGCATGTAATCGGAAAAGGTTAGAAATGTCGCACAATAAGGAATAATCCCTCCATAGGTTGCCATCCCATTCATGATTGAACCCATGGCATGTTCTCTCACACCAAATTGGATGTTTCTTCCCGCATAGTTCCAACCCCCTTCAATTTCACCCTGAAGGTCACCAAACTTTGTCAAAGGACTCTCGAAAGTTCCTCCCTTATTAATGACGGTATGGGTAGAGGGATTGAGATCAGCCGAGCCTCCAATAAGTGCGGGCAAATGGGGGGCAATCATATTTAATACTTTTCCAGATGCCACCCGCGTTGCCATTCCCTTTGGATCGGCCGGGAAAGGTTTAATTTCGCGATCCCATCCAGAGGGTAGCTTTTCTTCCATCATTAGCTTAAGTTCTTTTGCTAAATCCGGATATGCTTTTTCATAGGATTCCCATTTCTTACTCCACTGAGATTCCTGTTCTTTCCCTTTCTTTACAGCTTCTAAAAAATGGTTTTTTGCCTCTTCCGGGATATAAAAAGGGGGATCTAGCGGCCACCTGAGATTTTCCTTAGTCAGTTTCGTTTCCTCCTTTCCTAGAGGAGATCCATGGGCTTCGTAGGTATCCTGTTTATTTGGAGAACCATATCCAATATGAGTTCTTATCAAAATAAGGCTTGGCCTTTCTTTTTCTAACTTAGCAGCCAAAATCGCTTCTTCGATTGCTTGTAAGTCATTCCCATCCTCTAAAGTGATTGTATGCCATCCATACGATTGAAAACGCGCTGCCCGATCTTCAGTAAAAGTCAATTGAGTACTGGCAGACAGGGTGATTTCATTGTCATCGTATAAATAGATCAATTTTCCCAACCTCAAATGTCCCGCTAAGGAAGCAGCCTCAGAAGCAACCCCTTCCATTAAATCACCATCACTGACTATCGAATAAATATAATGATCAATGATCTCAAAGTTTGGTTTGTTAAATGTTGCAGCGAGATAGGCTTCGGCTATGGCCATTCCTACACCATTTGCAAACCCCTGCCCAAGAGGGCCTGTGGTGACTTCAACGCCAGGTTCTTTTTCCGGATGGCCGGGTGTTTTGCTCCCCCGCTGCCGAAATTGTTTAATTTGTTCGAGAGGCAGATCATAACCTGTTAAATGAAGCATACTATAGAGAAGGGCAGAGCCATGTCCCGCGGACAAAATAAACCTGTCTCGATCATACCATTTGGGATTTTGAGGGTTATAATTCATGATTTTCGTCCAAAGGACATAAGCCATTGGCGCAGCATCCAGAGGGAGACCCGGGTGACCGCTATTTGCCTTTTCAACAGCATCCACTGACAAAAAGCGAATAGTATTAACACATAATTGATCTAATGTTTCTTTTGTCTGTATGGATCCATGCTGCATACGTTTTCCTCTCCTTTTTTACCTAAGACCATTTAGAATTTATATTAGCTGATTGTGGAAATTATTTTCTCCACAAAATAAAAACAATTATACTTAATTCCGTGCCCATATGGGTCGTACTAGTTGTAGAGTACCCTGCATGAGCCCAGAACAAAAAATAAACAAAAATAAACGCAAAGATGCAAAGGCGCAAAGGAGTTACATTTTTTCAATTTTGTTAGAGCAAAATTGAAAAGCTTCTTCGATTGCTTTTTTCTAAAAGCAATCGAGAATTTGATTTGCGGTTGCTACTTACATTCTCTTTGCGCCTTTGCACCTTTGCGTTAAATTTTTGTTTCAGGCAGGCACAGTACATAGGCTGATAGGTTATTTTAAAATAAAAGTTGTTTTTTCGGGCAAGGGCAAGAGCATGAGCAGTTATGCAAGAAGTCTAATTTTATAAAGATGTTTTTTGAGCTAGAACAACAGTAACACTGCCTTCTTTTTTAATCAGACCCTGCTTATCAAGCACGGTCTCCAAATATTGTTCAATTTTTTTAAGCAAAGGAGCTTTTTGAGTATCTTTTACAAGATTCCACATGCTTTGAGATTGAATCCTATGTAAATATTCTTGCTTAGTGTATTGATTAACATAGGGAACGGTCGCATCTACAATAATCTTAAAACCTTGTTTCTCAAGAACATCAGCAACAGAAGGCTCTTTCTTTTTGGGTTTAATGATACCAAATTCTTTTACAATTCTATCTACATTTTCTTTGAGTGGATCGGGTTTTTTGCTTTCTTGATACCGGCTTTTTCCTCCAATGATAAAATAATAGCCATTGGGTTTTAAGATACGAGCCACTTCTTTAATGGACGAAGGATTCGAAAACCAATGAAATGCAGAGGCCGCGGTAACAACATCAAACTGTTCATCGGAAAATGGCAACCCTAATGCAATATCGGCATGAATGTATTTGATTGTACAAGCAGGCGTGTTTGCTGCCTGTGCTTCTTTAATCATTAGAGGATCCCGATCAACCCCTATGACATTTTTAAACCCATTCTTGCAGAGCTGTCTCGTCGAAATTCCTGTTCCACTCCCAAGATCTAATACATTTGCATTGTTATTTGCATAAGATTTCAGAATGACATAGGCCGCATCCGGTTTTTCTTTTCGCCCTAAAATATAGTGCTCACACAAAGGGCCAAACTGAGACCACGATTGTTTTGATAGGGGTTCATCCAATTTATTTAATTGAGCCTTAATGGATTGAATAAAAAGACAACAGAATATGATTATTAGATATTTACTCATCTCTTACCTCTGTAGAACATCCTTTATATAGAAAGACCGATTATTCGTCTATCCACCGTCATACAAAACAAAAATAAAAATAAGATTAAGTTTTGTTAAATTTTTAATTATTAATGTGGTCCAGCAATTTTCTTTTGAGGAGAAGTTCGTAGTTAACCGTTCTATCGATCGGCATAAGATTTGCCGCCTCCCCATCTGTCAGATAAATTCCCCTTTCGAAAACATTCAAAAACTCAATCGTTCCCAAGGAAGGATCAAAATTGTCTTTATATTTAGGCTGATAATGAAACGTTTTAAATGTAAAATTTGATGTGCTTAAAGCTTCTTCTACCTGCACTAAAGCATCATAGGAAGTGTCTACCAAAATCAATTGTAATGAAGCCCATTCCTCTAATGCATCTAAGTTTGATATGACATGAGACATGTTCTCATTCACGACGATAATATTTCTTCGATTTAAAATTTCTAAGTAAGGAAAGATAATCTCCTCACTGACTTCCTTTGGGAAATGATCGATATACCTCTTTTCTATCTTCTCAAATAATTCTGGGTCTAGGTCGATATCCTCTAAAATATCTTTTGCATATTTTCCCCACCTCTCATCTCCAATTGTACTCAGCGGCCGTGTGAAGGCTTGGGGTGCAAAAAACACGATTGTTTCTTGATTAATATAAGGAATGATCGATCTTATACTATCTACAGTAATAATTTCGCAATTTATAGCATTCCATTTTAACAATCCAAAAATCAATAAAACAAAAAAAATCTTCATCATAAACTCATTACATTTTCTATTTTAAAGACAATTTTAAAACGTACGTTAATTTAATAAAAGAATTATGTTAAAAAAACTCAATATTAATAATTTTGAGTAAAGATAAAGTAAATATTTATTTACTCTTTTTATTATATCTTAACCATCTATTTATTATTAAAAAATACTATTCATTTAATGTTCTTAGAAAAACAATAATAAAGGTTTAAACATGTTACTTATTGACAGCAACACATTTAACAACTTAGATTTATTAGACGAAAATAATAAACTTAAAGAATCATTCCTTGTAAAGGAATTAACAACTCTTGAAAAAAAGGTTGAAAATGTTACAGATTTGTTTACAACAAATTCTGTTTTAGACCAATTTGACACCCCATTTGATTACAAATTAGATAATTTTCAAATTAATCATATACAACTTGAATTAGAAGTTATTGAAAATGAAAACAAAGAATCTTTAAAAGTCGAAGAATCATTCATTTCGGACGAGCAAGAATTAAAAGATTTTATAGCAATTGAAAAGAAACAATCGATTTCAAAAAAGAAACAACCATTTAAGAAAAAAAACATTTCATATGCAGAGCGAGTGAACAGATGGTTCAATGTTGAAAAAACAAGAATTTGGAATGATGGTACTTTTCCAGAATATAAAAATGAAACTCTATCTACACGAAATAAAGCTATTGATAACCATGCATTCTCTAAATCTGTCGATTGTTTTTTAGATATATATGCCTATGAAAAAACGTTTATTAATCAAAGTAATGGTCAAAGCGAAAAAAGTTACATCATCGCTGGCGAAATGAAAACAAATGGTGTAAACTTTAAAGGGATTTTTACATATACCTTTGATTCTAGAAACGTTGTTTACCATCGTTATTTTTCTTTAATAACAAAAGATCATAAAGCCCTCTATGATCATGTGATGAAAATTTTATTTTCAAAAGTTGCGCAGCCCAAGAATCATGAAGAAATAGAACACATTCCCTCTCTTTACAAGGACGAAAACATCACTCGCCATAAAGATTCAGGAAAAGTGAAAATTGAAAACACAAATGGAACAAGATTAATTATTTATCCAACAAAATTTTAGCCAGAGTTTACGACTTATGAAAATACGTCTGACGCAATCTTTTGAGCTACAATGCGTTGAGAGTTTTCGCTGCTTACCACTTGGGTAATACTGCAAAAGCTCCCAACACATTGTAACTCAAAATCTTGCATCATCCGCACTTCCTTAACTCGTAAACTCGGGCTGGGTTACGTAAGAGATCTATTAATGCTTGTGGTGAATGAAGGTAGATAATTCGTTTCTATAGTGATGGGGTAAATGGGAATAGATATTTAATATTTTATGTCTAATCTCTTGCTCTTCGTTTTGTTTTCCTTCTAACATTTTCCAATCAATTTCAAGGAAATGCGATTCTACGATACCTGAAGAAAAGTGAATGATTGCCTTTAATGCATTTCGCATTGAAGAAATGATTTTCTTGGGATCGCATTTTTCTTTTTGCCTGTTGGCAATCGAAGGATCAACCGCGTGTAAATAGTTGTCCTCTATAATAAAAGCAGAATCTGGATTTTCCCCGATCATCGCAGCGTTAAATAAAGCTATATTATTTTCCATATAGTTCTCCTTGTACTTAATGCTTAATGCTTCCCTCATTATAAATTAAAATAATTATTAATACTATACTGCTTCCAGCAGAATCTTGGACTTTTGGGCTGCTTCAAAGCCCCGGGGTTGAGAGATCGCAAGAGGCATTGTATTGATTTAATACTATGCCTCTTGCGATCTCTCAACCGCGGGAGCTTTCA
>JANWJE010000085.1 GCA_025451995.1 Parachlamydiaceae bacterium
ATCATAGAATGTGTAAAAATTAGGGACAAACCTTGTTCTTTGCGCCTTTGCGAGGCTGTGAAAAAATAGAGATCCACGTCGATTTTGGCAAAATTTTTGCACCTTTCAAATTTCACCCCCTCCTAAACCGGCACGTGGGACGTTTCAGTCGGGGGTGAAATTTGAAATCTGCTAAAAATTTTATCCAAACTCGCCGGAATTCTAATTTTTTCACAGCCTCTGCGCCTCTCGCTTGTTTCTCTGCGTTTTACTTTGTTTTAATTTCAGCTTACAACTGGAACCCCCATCTCCACTAACATGTGGCTAATCCAAATGAGGAAAAACAAATTGAAACGCAGAGGAACAAGCGAGAGGCGCAAAGATTAAAATACAAGTCTTTTCCTTTTTTGTTGTTACACATTCCAATATTTAGCTGAAATAGGTATATTATCTATGCTGATCAAGATGGCTCAAAACCAGTTAATAGGATAAGGGCTGGGGCAAGGACAGATTTTGAACAGGTTCTTAGAGGCAAGATAATGAATTTAGGCAGTAAAGAGAGATCAAAAGTCGCTACATATTCTTT
Organism: Parachlamydiaceae bacterium; assembly: GCA_025451995.1. Lineage (GTDB taxonomy): Bacteria > Chlamydiota > Chlamydiia > Chlamydiales > Parachlamydiaceae > JANWJE01. The sequence continues at coordinate 566 of JANWJE010000085.1, forward strand.
TTTTATTCTTTCCACTCTTGCAGTTGTCTTTAACTTGAATGCCAATGAAAAACAGCTCATTCAAGCAGAAAAGCTCTATCATGAAAGAAACTACAGTGATGCTCTGACAATTTATTCAAAGTTGTTTGATGCCGGCTTTCATGAAGAAGTCGGTTTGCGGTTGGCATCTTGCTTCTTGGAAGAAGGGGAAGCTCTAAAAGCCATAGATATCCTAGACATCTTAAAGTCAGATCCTATTAGCCAGCACCGCAATTACTTATTGGCGATGAGTTATAAAAAAATCGGGCACAATCATCAAGCTCTTGAATGGTTTAATTTAGGCGGTGACAATAGTCGGATTGCATTAGAAAAGGGAAAGACACTCATAGCTTTGGGAGATTTCCATCGAGCTGAGAACATTCTTTTATCTATTTCACCTAAAGATCCCTTTATTTACAGTTTAGCTCAGATTCAGCTAAGTAAATTATCTCTCTTTAATAACAATGCGCAAAAAGCTTTAGATATTCTCTCAAATACACACATCGATCCTTTTTTCAATACTGAAAGATTGTTTTTGAAGAGTTGCTCTTTGCTTAAATTAAATCGCGAACCGGAAGCACTTCATTCCCTTGAAAAAATATTACCAAGTGTGATGAAGAACAGCACTCTTAGACCTATCTTGCACTTAGCGATGCGACTTTATCTCAAAAAAGCTTTGGCCTCTGATAAAGATGAAGCTGCAACATTTTTTTTAAAAACGGAAGAGCTTTTAAAACACACCCTTGAGCTTGAATCGGACGAATCTACACATTTATTTGCCATTGATATTTACTTGTTGAAAGCAAAAAAAATCGGAGATCTAAAAGCCTACGAGATAGCCTTGCAACTTCTCAATCATAGTAAAGTCTTTGTGACTGAAGAAGGAATGGCTGAAGCAAACATTAAAAGAGCGTTGAGCTCACCTCTCTTTGAAGAGAGGGAGAGGCGCATAGATGCGTTGCAAACACATCTAGCCGGCAGAGCGTTCTTATTGCAGGGTTTGAATCAGTATGAAGAAGGCTTGAAGGAGAACGATATCCTTTTATTCAAAAAGGCTGCCGGTCAATTTCAAAAAGCAATTGATGTTATAGACGACCCGGAAATGTTAGGTCTTTGTTATAAATATTTATCTCTTGCTTTATTAAAAAGCCCGGATTTTAACGATCATCTGCTTGCTTGGGAAAAGCTTTATTCTTTAATCAATCAACCCAATGTTTTTTCTCAAATAACAGCAGCCCACGACATCATCACCTTGGCAGCTTGGACAGCCCTTCAGACTCAAAATCCTATTGTTCTTCATTCAGCAAAAAAAATGCTACAAGAAAGCCAGCAAAAAGATATTTCTTTTCTTAGATTAGAAGGTTTGATTTGCGCTCAGCTAGGCGACTGGGCTGCAGCGGATAGCCTTTTTGAATGTTTGATTAAAGAAGGTGAAATAACAGAACAAGCAGAAGGATGGTTTTGGAGGGGGTATTGCGCTGAAAAACAAGAAAAAGAAGAGATAAAAAAAGAATATTATTTAAAATGTTATAGCCAGCCAAACTCCTTAGGAGCGATTGCTTTTTTTTACACCTATTCATTTAAAGAATATATGCACGGAAAAAAAAAGGCAATCAAGCATCTAGAAAAGATGGCCGCATATTTTCCCAGGCATCCATTAAATATTATCTCTTATTATCTGGTGGGTCTTTTCTATAAAAAAAATGATGTGGATGAACAGGGGAAGATCTGTCGTAAAAAAAATTTAACGCATGCAATTGATGCCTTTAATGAAGCAGAAGTTCTATTTTACAGCCTTGTTAAAGAAAACAGCTTTTCGCAAGAAGAGTTTAACTATTATACCTTAATTGCAAATCAATCTCAACTGGAGCGGGCAGAAGCAAATCTAACGATAGCTAAACATTCAGAGGGGAGTAAAAGAGCGATTTATATAGAATATGCACAAAGAGTCTTTAAAGAGATAATAGGAGCCTTCAATAATAGCCAAAGCCTTGCAAACAGTCAATTGACGCACGAAACACATCCCTATCCTAAAAGATGGGCACAAGCAATGCTTGGGCTTGCTAAAACATATGAAGAAAAAAATGCCTTTCAAGAAGCTGATAAAATCTTGTCTCTTTCAGTTGAAGCATACAAAAAGGCTGGGATTGAATCGGGTGTTGGTCTCATGCAAGTCTATGATGGTAAGGGTTCTTTAGCAGAAAAAAACGGCGATTACGAGGGTGCTTTAAAACATTTTATCTCGGCTGAAAAAACAGTGGAAAATTGCTATCAACTCTTGAGCCCGGATGAAAAAATTTCACTGTGGTTGAAACAGAGCACGTGTTATCGAGAATTAAAAGATTACGATTCTTCAATGAAAATTTTATCTAAAATTATTAATGATGAAGTGATTTCGCCTCTAAGAATAAAAGCAATGATTTTAAGATCTGAAATCTATCAATTGCAAGGGAGGCATGAACTGGCAAGAAAGCAATTAATTTCCGCTTCTCTTAAAGGAGGCGAGTGGGGTGCTAAGGCAAAAAAGAAGTTGGAGGAATAGAGTTCTTATATGAATGAAAATGTTTTTTTAGCAAATTTATTTAATTACGGAAATAATTGGAATTTAATTTTATTTATTATTATTGGTTGTTCAGTTGTTAGTTTTACTGTTTTTATTGAAAGATTAATGCAGCTCAAACGTTCGGAAATTGATACCCATCAATTTATCATCACAATGCGTAAAACAATCAAAGAGAGAAATATCATCGAAGCAATTGATATTTGCGAAAAAACCCAAGGGACTGTATCGGCCATTGTTAAAGCAGGCATTTTGAAACATCAGAGATCCAAAGAACAAATAGAATCTGCTATGGAAATCACGGGATTAATAGAAATTGCAAAATTGGAAAAAAATGCCAAAATTTTATCAATTATTGCGCATATTGCCCCCCTCATAGGACTTCTTGGAACCGTTCTTGGCTTTATCCAAGCCTTTGCTGAAATGCGACTGAGCGGGTTAGTCGATATTTCGGCCACTCGTATTGGTGAGGCGATGGAGTATGCCCTCGTCACAACTGCTGCAGGCTTGGTTGTCGCCATTCCCTCCATTTTAGCTTATAACTATATTGTAAGCCGCGTTGAAAACTTCGTCTTAGAAATTCAAACAACCTCTGCAGAGATGATAGATTTATTGTTAGACAGGGAATCCATTTATGAAATTTAAAACCAAGCTGAAGTCATCTCAAGCGATGATTGACTTGACTCCCTTGGTTGATGTCATTTTCCTTCTCCTCATTTTTTTCATCGTCACTTCTGATATTCTCCCCCTTAAATCACTTCGTATCGAAAATCCATCTCTTGAAAAAAACTCGGTCCCTTTGATGACTCAATTGCTTTTAGTTGTCGATGCACAACATGTGATTTATGTAGGGTCTAAAAAAGCCATTGTGGATTTAAATAGTTTAAAACTGTTCCTCAAGCATGAGATTGAAAGATTAAAAAATGAAAATAATGGGCATGAACCCCCGGTCGTCCTCAGCATTGATCGAAGAGTCAACTATGGCTTATTTCTAAAAATTTTCTCCATAGCCCAGGAGTGTTCTAAAAGCTTGCGGCTTGTCTATCACTTTTCTGAGAATGAGATGCAAGAGGTCTAATAAGTCTATGCTACAGTTAGAGCGTTTGTCAAATTCAAACATCATCATCAAAATAAAGGAAGGAAAGAAAACTTTTGAACCCTTGCTTGTAAAAGCTTTTGCAATCGCAATCCTATTCCATGCGGTACCCTTCTTCTTATTTCATATTACCTCTTTTCAAATGGGGCCTTTTTTTCTTTTTCCACCTGTGACCCTCAATACCATTAGCATTGATGAGGCTAAGATAGAAGTCGCTATCGATGCAAAGGATCCATTTGATGAAATAGGTCCGCCACCCTTATTTTTTAATGAAATACCAAGTCAAATGTTCGGATCCCAGCTCGCTTTTTTGCCCGATATTTCTGTTAATAGGGATCTTTTTGATGGATGGGAAGAAAGTGTATTGCCAATATGGGAAGAGCCTTTAAGTCAACCTATAATGGAACCCAAAGTTAAATTATACTTATCCGGCTACCTGGCTGATTTGCTTATGGTACAATCCGATCCCATTCTTAAAGAAACTCAAGCGAGCTCCTTTAAAGAGCCGATCTTAATATCTTTTGATGTACGAGTAGACCCAAAAAAAGGAGAAGTTTTTTGGTATGAACTAACAGATAAAGACCCTAATGCGGCCATCTATGCTCTGGCAAAAAAGATTTTATTATCGCTTCGCTTTCAAGTTTTAGAAAATAGTGAATTTTTAGAGGGCAAAGCCACCTTTGCTGTCATCAGATGATTGAGCTAACATTTAATGCGTTTTTTTTGATTTATCTTTTCATGACTTTAGGAAGTGTTTTTGCTTTGTGGCTGTATTCCCATTATCGCTTAAAAAAAAGACCTATTTATTCAAACGAGCAAGCTCTTTTTCAATGTGAATTTTGCCATTTTGCCTATCTTGAAGAAAGCTCCGGATCTCTTAACAAGTGCCCACAATGCGGGCTCTTCAACCAGAAAAATTAAACCTTCAGATAGGAATAACGGTTCTCAGCAAATTCTTTGAAAATTTTATTGTCATCCATCGTCATCAACATTTCAAGATGAGATTTTAACTCTTTTTTTGGTTTAACCCTAAATTTAAACATCGCATGATTTTCAAAAAATTCTTGGGCTTCAGTTGTAAAGAAATTGAAGTTTGCTCCTTCTTGATAGTTTTCCTCATCTTCTTCGTTTTCATTTCCCTCAATGATTGATGCAAGATCAAAAATGGGGTTGCTGACGTGCGGTTGCATGATTAAGTTTGCATCATCAATTTTTAATTGTTGTAATGCATCAATAATTTCATCGTTTATTTTTTTGAATTGTTCTGATATTTTTTTATATTCTTCATCATTATTTTTTTCAATTTCTACCAGGTTTTTATAAAAAGCGTTATCTTCCGGTTTGTCGACAATTTTTTCTAATATATATTTTGTTAAAAAAGTTGCACTTCTATAATTGATGTAATTTAAAATAAATAATGTAGAGTATACAACCTTTGAATAATCATAGAATTTTTTTTGAAAGGTTAAGCTATAGCTTTCAACACTAAATTCATTAGGTTTATATTTTATAGCTAAAAAATGTCTGACTAGCTGCGATGCCAAGTCGTCGATTTTTGTTTTAAATTCAGAGATATGAGGAAATCCCAGGTAGATGAATTCAGAACATGGAAAGATTTTTGTAATATCAGCCCCAATGATTTCAAGGAGTTCCAGGAAAGGAGAAATGTTTAAATAGGGAATAATGGATGCGGCTTGCAAAATTCCGAAAATAATGCCAATAGCAATTTGAATCTCCCTAATTAATAGAAAATGGGTTTCGATCTCATGTTTGGAAATCAGAGCTTGCCTAAGCCCTTGCATCGCCATTTTTCCTGTTGTTTCATTGTAATCTATCCATTGCGTTGCGAGAGCCCTTTTAAATTCCTCTGATTTAATGCAAGTAGACCATTCAGTGATATTTTGAGGTGGAAATGGCAAGGGAGGGACTGCGGGATCTTGTTTGATTGAAAGCGTTGACAGATCCATATGTCGTTTTTTTAAGAATCTGTTGATTGTCTCAAACAACTCTTCTGGAGTTGGATCTATGAGATAATCTAGCACGTTAGAAAGCTTATTGAGCTTTTGTGAAATGATGGGGATGCTTCGAGTGATGTTATCATTTTGTTCGTTTTCGTAGAGCTCTAACGTTTGAAGGATTCTTTCATTTATATTCGAGACTCTTTTTCCTTCATGATAATAAAACTCTTGAAACAAGTCTCGCGAGAACCTATCGTCTTTCAATAATCGTTTAAACAAAGAAATTGAAGAAGGAAGCTCCATTGGAATGTTAAATTCCTTAAACTTCTTCTTTACTTCATCCATATTGGTAGCTGTTTCTAAATCTTCTTTAAAAGCCATCACTTTTTTTCTGAAAGTGTGATTGGCTACTATATGATCCTTAAATTTATTTTCATGCTCTGCATAATGCTTTGGATCTTCAAGCTTTTTAAACTTTTTATTTGGTTCAATAAATGTTTCAAAATTTGTGTTTAAATGAAAACGCCATCGTTTGTTTATTTTTTCGTCTTCTAAGCAGCCATATAGGTTGCTGATGTTTGTGAAGATCTTTTCTCCGAATTTTCCTATTTTATCAGCCACTTTATTTTCACAGATTCCATGTATTGCAAGGGATAAGGAGAGGAGCATTGCAGAAAAACGAGTCACATCTTTTTGAATTTGAGCAAAAAGTTTTTTTGATTGCATTTCTAAAGAAGATTCAAACTCATTTAATTGTTTCAGTATCTTATCCAATTTAGCATCAGAGATTGTCTCAGTTTTTTCGGTTGTAGCATGAATAGTTTCATTTCGTTTTCTAAGTTGTAATGTTCTTTTCTGATGTGATTGCACTCCTAAAGCTTCATAAATATTCAATGAAAGGGAGCTAATATTTAATAGCCACTTGTACATGACATCATAAATTTTGATGCTGCTAGCGACTATTTTGGAACTTTCCGGAGAAATAAAAGAACTTAAATAGATAATATTATCTTTATTAATACTTGGATAGCAGGCAAATGTAAAAAAATAGTGAGCAAAGATTTTAAAGATTTTAAGGAATCCTTCAGGATCTTTGCATTCTTTGATGACTCCTTTAAGATTTCGAGCTATCCCTTTTGCATCGACAATGCCATCTATATCTTGGTCAATGTCATCTAAATCATCACTCTCTTCAGTGGAAATATCTAAATCTTCATCCTCTTTTACTAGAGGTTTCACAGGGGGATATTTTTCAACAAATTCGTAAAGAGGATCGACGATGTCGTGAAATGTAGGGTGGATCATAAATTCAATAAAGATTTAATAAAGAATAAGTTAATTCTAACATTTTTTAATTTAATTGCAAATAGAAAAGTTTAAAAATTTATAATATTAAAATTTTAATTAAAAAAATGTATACCGAAACAATTTCAAAATTTGGTTTTTGAGCTGCGCGAAAGCCAAAGTTTGAAGTTGTTTCGGTATATACTGCTTCTAGTTGAATATTGGAATTTTGGGCTAGCTTGAAAGCCCCCGCGGTTGAGACAGCGAAAGAGGAATAGTATTAAATCAATACAATGCCTCTTGCGATCTCTCAACCCTAGGGCTTTGAAGCAGCCCAAAATTCCAATATTCAACTGGAGGCAGTTAATCTTGCAATGACCTCTAATAGGTCATTAAAGGTTTTATCCCCCATTGATAAAGATTCTATATTATCACTGAATAATACTAAATTCATCATGATGGAACCGATAATGCTTAAAACCAAAGGGGGTTCAATCATTCCTGCATCTGTTAACCAAACATAGCGAAAAGAAGCTATCCCGTTGAGTTCATCCAACTCAAAACCTGGGAATTCGATCAATTGATTGATAAAAAGAAAAAAACTTGCCACTTGATTAAGCGAAGAATCTTCTATTTTAAATGGAAAGATAGTTTTAAATTGGATTTTCAAGGGAAGTGTCCCTTGTTCCAATGAATTGTGTTCTGGGCTAATAGGCAGATCATATGCTGCTATTTCTAATACTTTTTCTCTTTTTTTATCGTCAAAACCTAAATGCAGAAGTAAATGATTTTTTTCTTTTTCGGAAAAATAAGAGCAATCGAAGTGTTCTTTTTCTAAAATATTCTTTATTTTTTCAAGAGTCATGCGGTGTCCTTAACTTTGTATTTTGATGCTCGATAAAACCATAAAACTTGTTAATATCTAAGGCAAAGAAGTTTTTAAAGGCGTCTTTGATTGCTTCGGGATCTTGGTTGGCTTCAATTTGAAGAGCATCCACATTAATTCCAAGGTAGACTTCTAAAAGAACGCGGATTTCTGTACTTAATAGATGAAAATCGCTTTTATTAATAGCCTCTTCTAATGAGGCGAGGGTATCGAATTTAGGATCTGATTTTAGGTGGGCATAATTTGAAAAATCAACCCATTCTGCATTTTTAATGGCGCTTTCATACTTTGTTAATTTCTTGTTCCAATCCTTTATTTTTTCTTGGCTTTTTTCAAAATTTGATTTTGCTATTTTATATTTCGCAAGAGCTTGTTGATACTCTTTACTTGATTGCCGCTCTTCCGGATTAATAGTTACCTTGTGCAATTGTTGAAGAATTTTAGCGACTTCAATTAATTTTTTTTCATTCATTTGATGGAAGTAAGATTGTATAAATGCAGCAATTTGAGTCTTTGCTAAATTGTATTGAAATCGAATGGTCATTGTCTTTGATATCTCAGGTTTATACTTGCGGGCATAGAGGTACCCGGCCAGAAAAAAACCGAGCCCAAAAGCAACTGTAACCGCCGATAAACCTAAATAAATCAAACCCACACCTCCAATAGGGGTTGTCGCAATTCCTAAAATTGCTAAAGTGCCGCTGATGGCAAGTAAGGCGGTGGATAGGGTAAAGCTTGTTTTAAGTGATAGAGAATTAATACGATGAAATTTTTCATGAATTTCATTTTTTTTGCTAATCATCTGTTTCAGCGAGTTTTTTAAGGTGTTCTCGATAGTCTCTTGATGGTCAATATAATCCCTAATGGCAACATCCTGGTTTTGTTGGATGTACCATTCATCAAAGGATGTTGTGTTTTCGGGATTTTTTTTGCTTTCAGACTCAAATAGAATTTTTTGTCTTTCTTTGATTTTATTTTCGAAAAGATTAAATCTTGATTTTATTAATATAAATTTTTTTTCAGCAATTTCCTGGCGTTTAAGCAAGAGATTGTCCGTTGTGCTTATAATATAATTAATCGATTCAAATTTTTGATGATAATCAACGTATTTTTTTACCGTATCCGGTTGAATTTTTAAATAAGAAACTAATTCTTTTTTTCTTCTTAATTTTGCAGGAATATGAATGTCAATTTCTTTCAGTTTATTTTTAGCATAAGTAAAAGTGTTTAATCTAATGAATTGATAGAGTTTTTCCTCATGCTCCTCCGGAGTGAGCATTTTGATATCTTTGGGATGAAAATTGACTCTTTTCATGATTCCTTCACTCATTTCAAATTTTGGAAGATAATCATCGGCCCATTTTTTATGCATCGATAGCCACTGATTGAGAGATTTGCCTTCCTCATTGATTTTTTTTACCTTCAATGCTAAGTAAAGGGCCTCAAAGCCATTCATACCCCAAAAAAGAAACTGATCTAAAAGGGATGTTGAATGGAGAAATATTAACGGGACGTGCATTCCGCTTAATACCGTATAGCTCATATTCAATCTAAGAGTAGTTTTCTCTTCATTCAATTTATGTTCTTCTACTTCAATTTGCGTTTCCCATTCTGCGATGTCTTTTATAATTTCAAGTCGTTTTTTTTCTTCTTGGTCATTATCAGGTTTAGCTTTATTTTCTAAAGATTTTTTAAATTCCGAAACGAAATGTTTTGCCTCATTTAAAATTTTGGTTTTGCAAATATATGTTAATCCTTTAGCTCCGGTGTCTAAGGCTAATAAAAGTGTCGATCCGATGACAGCAATATGCCCAAGTTTTTCTCTTTTTTGTTCTGGCAGCATATGTTCAAAGAGTGAACAAGAAAAAATCGATTCAAAAAATTCTTTTCCCGATTTTGTCCCTTCATTGGAGATGATATCATGACCCCATTCCTCAATCTGAAGAAAGGAATCTATGAAATCTCTGTCTATAATGGAATTGTCTCTCTTTTCGATCTCATCAAATTTTTGGTTAATTTTCTTTTCTTGTGCGGTTAATAAATCATTTAATTCATCTTCAAGATGTTCGCTAAAGATATATTCTTTTGAACTTAAAGATTCATTTTTTTCAGATAAATGAAGTTCGGAGGGTAATGGGATTTGCTGTTTCGGGGTTGCAGGAGGCGGGGCAGGAATGAGCGGATGACTGCCATGAATGAGAGGCTCATTAAATTCAGGATGTATCATAGATACTCCATTTAATTAAATTACCTATAATTATTTTAAACTAATTTGAATTTATTTAGCCACTCTATACTCGTTCTACTTCAAAATTTGGCTTTTGCGCAGCTCAAAAACCAAATTTTGAAATTGTTTCGGTATAAATCCATGAAGGCAAGTTCCAGTTGAAAGGTATTAAATCACACCGGCATCGCCAATTTGGTTGATAGAAATGGAGACCAATGATGAAAATATTTCAACTCCATTATTGTCACTTCCGGCCAAAATAGCGATTTGATCCCCTGCCAAGAGATTGATAATAACGAATATACTGCCGGGAACAAGGAAAAAATTTGTGGGTCCGATGGTAAAATTGTTAACTAAAAGCCTAAAAGCTCCAGAATCGCCATTTTCTATAAGCGAACTAATAGAGATGGCATAAGCTCCATTGTTATTGACAGTGAAAACTCCTGTATCATTATCGTAAGTGATGCCATTGCTCGCCAAGGGGGGGACATTGAAGAGCAGGTTTTCTTGTTGACCTGGATCTAAAAAAAATCCCGGAACATTAAAAGAGCTATAGTAACTATTAAAACTTGGAAGAGCTGCCCCGGCTTGGCCTGTGGCCCCAGCGCTTCCTGTAGGCCCGGTGGTTCCAGAAGTTCCTTGGGGGCCGATTAGGCCTCTTGGCCCCATGGGACCCGGGATACATTTACACCGGTGGCTTGCTTTTTTTGATCTGAGTGTGTTTAAGCATTTGCCGGCGTCGATATTCAATGAAGCATGGATTGCATGGCTAAAACAAAGTAATGCCACTATTAAAAGGCAATTCGATAGTTTTTTCATCATTTTAACCTTGCGAAGCTGCAATTTGATTGATAGCAATTGAAATTATAGATGCGTGTACAGTAATAGGTGAAGTGTATTGGAGGGCAATTGTATCTCCTCCATTAAGATTCAGGATCACGGATAGGTTTCCCGGTGGAAGAGCAAATTCCGATGATTGTCCAACGCCATTGATCATCAGCTGGAAAAAAGCCCCATCTTGTTGGAATGGAAAAGAGCCGATCGAAATAGAATAGGATCCAGATCCAGTGACAGGTATGGTAAAAACCCCGTTGCTATATGTAATTCCAATCGCTGAGAGAAGAGTAAAGGAAAGGTTGCCTCCGGGATCGAGGTCTGTTATCTCTTGATTAAAACCGTTTGCATAACGATTAAAATTTTGTCCTATAGCGCCTGTAGGGCCTGTAGCACCTGTAGAGCCTGTGGCACCCGTAGCGCCGGGGAATCCTTGAGGCCCGAGCGGCCCCGGAAGTCCCGTCGGCCCTCTTTTATGACATCCTTTTTTCCTCTTTTTTTTATCTTTATGACTATGGCTATTTTCAGAAGAAAAACGGGGTTTTAGCTTTGCCCTTGTTAATTCTGCAAAATTTATAGTCGCCCCAGCATAAATATGGCAGCTTAATGCTAAAATTATTGTATAGATGAGCTTCTTCATTTTGATTGTCCTCAAAAAAATTTAATCTATTATAGATTAAATTTTTTTGACAATCGTTATTAGGTGTAACCGTTCACGAGGTCTAGCAGGCTTCAAACGTGATTCTGAGGGCATCTGGAAAATCAAAAATGCTCGCAAATAGCTGTTTTTGGCTATTCACTGCGCTTTTTGATTTCCATCTGCACCTCATAATCAACGTTTTAAGCTTTGCTAGACCCCGTGAATGGTTACTGGGTATATACCCCTTCCAACTTTCAGTTGGAAGGAGTATATACTTTCCTCAATTTTCCTATGCGATAGTAATCGTTTTTTTATATCTATCATAATAATCTCTTAAAAGAGGGCAGCAGAAGATTTCGAAGGGAGGGGAAGTCCCTTGTTTATGGTGGGTTTGTTGGTATTCGTGAATTCGGTAAAACAAAATATCGAACCAATCCCCGATTGCACCATCCCCTCTGAAATGTGGAGCGCAAAATCCATAAAGAAAACGGAAGAAAGCGGCCAACTGCATCAACTCATCTAAAGATTGTGATTGTTTATCCCAAAGAACAATTTTTTCAAATAGAGCAGCACATTTTTTCAGTGTAGTATCGATAAGGAATGGATCTTGGTGGATGACGCATACAACAGAGTGTTTCTGCATATGCTCTAAAGCATCTATTTGATAATTGAAGTAGGTCCATGTGAAATATTTTGCTAAAGAGTAGAGTTTGTCATCTATTTCAACAGACAATTTACCAAAGATATAATGACTTTTTAAAAAAGGGGGATTTTTGTGAAAAGTTCCCGATTGATCAGCCACTAGAGAAGGGTAATGTTTTTGTATTTGGGTGAATAGAAGACTGATATTACATTGATCATATAAATTTTCTTCTTTGTATTCTTTTAACTTTTGCATGAGAGGGCGGTTATGAAAGAATTCTGGGAAAGTTTCAGTTGTAGAGAGAGCTGCTTGCACTTTATGTTGAAGATTTGCGTATTTTTCCTGAACTGGATAATAGAAAGGATGTCTTTCATCATCCATTAAATAGAAATAATTTTTTTTAGTAAAAGCAGAAGCATCTAGAATATCGATTGTAAGTTTTGTAGTATGTCCTAAAAATTTTTTATGAATTGTCAGTGATTTGTCAGTAAAATCGTGCAAATCTCGTTTCATGGGGTTCATTTGTTCTGCAAGAGCCTTTAAAAAAAGCTTTCCATATGTGTCATATTCTCCGTTTATAAAAGTTGAGTTAGGTAAATAACTTGGGCGCAAGCGTAGATCTTCAGACATTCCCTCTTCAGACATTCCCTCTAAAGAGACACTCCTCAAATTTTCATGATTACGAGCGAGTCCAAAAACGGCCCCCTCTTTTGTTCTATGGTCTTGAGCTATATTCCGACGTTCGTTGGCAAAAATGGTAAGGATTCTAAAAAAAAGTCCTTTTAAATCCTCTCCATTTGCTCTGGCTTCCTTAACCATAGAGACGCCTACATTGATCATCTCATCGGAGCGTCTTTGATAATCCTCTTGTTGATTCCCATATTTGTTTGGATTTATATTATAAACATAATTGGATAGAGTTGTCATAGCTGTTAGTTTAAATAATGAATAAAAAGTAATTTTGTTTTATTTTATTTTAATTGTCAATTTGAATTGATTTATTAAAAATAATTGATATTGATTTTTTTTCAGAAAAAAGCTTACATCATAATAAAGGAAAGAGGGGGAGATTATGCGATTATTTATAGGGCCAAAAATTTTTTTATCACTTGCTTTACTTATCTTTTCTTTACATGCAAAAGAATTCGATACGGGATTAGAAAAGAAAACTGATAGTGTTGCCGATTATATTGTGGTTGGGATTGGGACAGCCGGAGCGGTCATGGCAAAAAAACTCTCAGATGACAAAACAACTTCAGTGATAGCCCTCCATATAGGAAAAAATTTGACACAAGATCCTCTTATTAAATTTTCAAAAAATTCAGTTTTTACAGTCGTCGATGGTTTAATTGGTTTTCCCTATTATGAAACCGGATCAACAGTTCCACAAAAGGAAGCTGATAATAGACAACTTCATTGGGCCCTTGCAAATCCGGAAGGAGGGGCTTCATCAGTGAATGCCGGCGCTTATTGTCGTGGAACAAATCAATTATATGCAAAATGGGAAGCGATTGCGGGTCCTGATTGGTCAGTGGAGCGTATTAATGCCCTATATAAACGGATAGAGAACTATCGAGGAAAAACCACACATCCGATTTCTAGAGGAAAAAAAGGCCCTTTAAATATTTTTCAGGTCATAAAGCCAACTAAAGTTTCGAAAAAATTTACACAGGCGACGATCCAAGCAACAGGTTATCCCTATGTTCTCGATTATAATGATCCCTCCACTCCGATTGGCGTTTCTTCTCGTTTTCAATATTCTCAAAAAGGAATTGATGGAAGATTAAGAGTGAGCAGCGTCAATGCTTATTTAGATAAAACGGTGGTTTCTCCCGATGGATTTGGACTGGATGGAAGAAAGCTTCGGATTTTTTTTGATAGTTTCGCTCTCAAAACAATTTGGCAAGGAAAAAGAGCTGTAGGAGTGGAATATCTGAGCGATGGATCGATCAAACAAGTTTTTGCCAAAAAAGGGGTGATAGTCTGTTGTGGATTGAGAAGTAGTCCTTTTCTTCTTCACTCAGGGATTGGTTCTAAAGCATTATTAAAAAAATTAAAAATCCCAGTAAAGTTTGATAATCCAAATGTTGGACAAGGATTGGCAGATCAACCCGCCGTTCGCGTTATCTTTACATCTAATCCAGCAGATACTCCCATTCTCAAATTTCCCGGTTTCTTTGCAAATATTTCTTGGTTACCTGCTCCAAATGGCGATCAAAAAAAACGTGAAATACGAATTGCAACTTCTAGTGTTATTCCAGGTGTCACATTGGGACTGATTGATCTTTGCCAAGCAAGAAGCCGCGGAACTGTAACAATTAATAGCTCCGATCCAACAGCGCCTCCCGTTCTCAATTTGAATGTTCTCGAGTCAAAAACAGATTTGGCTTTGTTTCAGGCAGCTTTACAAGTTTATCTTAAAAAAATCAATGAAGTCATTAGTAAAAACGATCCTCTTTATGAACTTATTTTTCCCGATCCCGCAATCCTCGACAATCCCGATTTAGTGAAAAAATTCATCAAAGAAAATGTAGCAAGCAATGAACATTTTCAAAGCCATTGTCGAATGGCTCCTGAAAAAAGAGGGGGGGTTGTGGATTCCCAAGGTCGGGTGTACGGCGTTCAGAATTTATATGTTGCTGATGATTCGGTAGTTCCTCTGTGTATGGATGGAAGCCCGATGGCAACGGCTTATCTCATTCCTGAAAATATTTCAGATATGATCATCGCTAACCAAGCCAAATTCGGGCAAGGTAAGTAATGGGTTAATATGGATTTAAAGCTGAAAGAAAAACGAGTATTGGTTGAGGGTTCCTCCTCTGGGTTGGGTTTTGCCATTGCTAAGGCTTTTGCAAATGAAGGTGCCCGCGTTGCAATTTGTTCGAGAAATGAACAAAAAATTCAAGAGGCCTCAAGGCAAATCCCTTCTTCAATTCCCTTTGTCACTGATTTGGATGAGCCAGGAGCCCCTCCAAGACTTGTAGGTGAAGTTGTCAATAGAATGGGGGGAATTGATATTTTAGTAGTCAATACAGGAGGTCCTTCTAAAGGATCTTTTTTAGAAATTTTATCTTCTGATTGGCAAAAGGGATTTGAAAGGCTCTATCTCAGCGCTATTGAAAGTATACGAGCTGTTCTCCCTTTCATGATAGAGCAAAAATGGGGCCGCATTCTTCTTAGCACGTCGACCGCGGCCAAAGAACCGATTAAAGATCTTACGATCTCTAATTCCCTTCGCTCGGGCCTTCTCGGTCTTATGAAAACAATTAGCAATGAAGTGGCTTCTCATGGCATTACGATAAATGCTCTCATGCCTGGCTATACAAAAACGGAAAGATTAGCAGAACTGAATGTCTCCGAAGCAGAGATTATTCGGCAAATTCCAGCCAATCGCCTCGGTTTACCGGAAGAGTATGCAGCGCTTGCTCTATTTCTCGCCTCTGAACAAGCCGCTTACATTACAGGCCAAACGATCGCTTGTGATGGGGGATTGATCAAAGGTTTTTAGATATACTGCTTCCAGCTTTCAACTGGACGGAGGATATTTCCGTTGCAAAAAAAATTTTAAATGAGCTCGAAGAAGTTTAAACAACCTTGTAAAATATATATTTCATAAATAAAATTACCTTGTAAAATATATATCACATAGCGAAAATTACCTTGTAAAAAACATATACTGCTTCCAGCTGAATCTTGGATTTTTGGGCTGCTTCAAAGCCCCGGGGTTGAGAGATCGCAAGA
>JANWJE010000086.1 GCA_025451995.1 Parachlamydiaceae bacterium
GCGAAAGCTCCCGCGGTTGAGCGATCGTAAAAGGCATAGTATTAAGTCAATACAAAGCCTTTTACGATCGCTCAACCCCGGGACTTTGGCGCGCTCAAAAGCCAAATTTTGAAGTTGTTTCGGTATATGAAAACAACTCTTCATTTTAATTGTGCATCTATCTAAAATGTTGCCAAATTAACCTTTCTTGAGAGTCATATCATGAGATCATTGGAAAAAGGACAAGATAAGATTCAAAAAATTTGCAATCGATTGCGCCATGAGACACTGGAGCCCGCTGAAAAAGAGGCGATAAAAATTGTCGAAGAGGCACAAAAGAAGGCTGAAGCCATAAAGGCGGATGCAGAACGCCATGCAGAGCAATTGATTAAGCAAGCGAGAGGACAAATCGAGCAAGAGCGCAATGTCTTTCACTCTGCCCTTCAGCAAGCTGCGAAACAAACAGTTGAAGGATTACGGCAAGAAATTGAACACAAAATGTTCAATGATGAATTGCAAAACCTGCTCGAAAAACAGATGGCTGATCCTAAAATTGTCTCTGAATTAATTAATGGAATTGTTAAAGCTTTAGAAAAAGATGGATTATCGGCGGATTTGACCGCAGTGATTCCACGGACAATCTCTAGTGACGACGTCAATATGTTGTTATTAGAAAATGTTAAAAAACGTCTCAAGGGAAAGCCACTAGAGATTGGAGGCTTCGATGGAGGAGCTCAGGTAAAATTAATTGGAAAGAAAATGACAATCGATCTCACAGATCAAGCTATCAAAGAACTTCTTTCTAATTTTATGCGCAAAGATTTTCGTAAGCTAATCTTCAGTTAGGTAAGTGGATGGCCAAATATTATTTTGTTGGGACAATGCTCCCTTCTTTGACATTTGATGCCCCGCCGGATATCAGTCTAGCAGATCTTAAAACTCTTTTGCAGGATAATTTGACAGAAAGAGATTACGAAAAAACAGAAATTTTGCGTCGATTTTATGATATTCTCAACTTAAGAGCGCTCTGGCTTGAAGATGCGTTTGATCCACGGGGTGAATTATCACCTTATGAGATGAGCGAAGCGCTTATCAGTCGCATTGGCTTACCTGATTATGTCTATGAATTTATCGATCGTTATCCAAAGAAAGAGGATCGTTTGCATCATTTTCTCTTTCTTCTTTCAAAGTTTTTTCAAGGGGCATCCGAATTAAAAGATCCGTTTCTTTTACAGTATTTATTATTTGAAAGAGAAGTTCGGTTAGTCATGACTGCCTTTAGGGCAAAAAAATTAGGGCGCGATTTAAATACCGAATTGCAGTATGAGGATCCCGAAGAAGAATTAATCGCCCAAATATTGGCTCAACAAGATGCTAAAAGTTATGAGCCGCCTGAAAAATACACTGAGTTGAAAGTCATTTTTGATAAGGTTGGCGATGATCCTTTAGCTTTGCAAAAAGCAATCGACCTTTATCGATATGAAAAAGTGGATGCAATGGTCGACATGGCGGACACCTTTTCAATTGAAAGGATATTAGCCTATTTGGTGCAATATATGATTGTTGAAAAATGGTCAGAGTTGGATCAGAAGAAGGGAATTAAAATAGTGGAAAGTATATATACTGCTACCAGTTGAATCCTGAATTTTTCGGCTAGCTTGAAAGCTCCCGCGGTTGAAAGATCGCAAGAGGCATAGTATTAGCTCAACAATGCCTATTGCGATCTCTCAACCCCGGGGCTTTGAAGCAGCCGAAAAGTCCAGGATTCAGCTGGTAGCAGTATAGTAATTTAAAATTGGACGATAGGGATGAGTATAAAACACATGGTTGAACCAACTGAAGCTAAACATGCTAAGGGGAAAGTTGTCAAAGCATTTGGAAATCTCCTGCAAGTGGAATTTGAGGGGAATATTCGGCAAGGAGAAGTCGCTATGGTCCATAGCGATGGCGTGAAATTAAAAGCTGAGGTCATTGAAATCTTAGGTAATGAAGCGAAAATACAAGTGTTTGAAGATACTAAAGGTGTCAGACTCAATAATGCTGTTTCTTTTACCGGTGATCTTCTTGAAGCGGAACTAGGTCCTGGTCTTCTCAGCTCAATTTTTGATGGCCTTCAAAATCCATTGGTCAATGTTTCTGATGTTTCCGGGTATTTTCTTCCAAGAGGACTCTATCTGCCTCCATTGGATAGGCATCGCCATTGGGATTTTGAACCAAAAGCAAAGGTAGGGGACGAATTGCGAAGAGGGGAAACTATTGGAATGACCCATGAAGGGCGATTTCCTCATCCGATCATGATTCCATTCTCTCATTTTGGAACATACAAGATCACTTGGGTCATTGCAGAGGGTTCTTATCCGATTGATACTGTTGTTGCCCATGCTGTAGATCAATCAGGAAAAGAGTATTCATTCACAATGGTTCAAAAATGGCCCGTCAAAACACCTCTTATCCAAGGTGAAAAGATTAAACCTACTAAGATGATGGATACGGGTGAACGAATCATCGATACACAGTTTCCCTTAATGAAAGGGGGAACGTTTTGTACTCCCGGGCCATTTGGGGCCGGTAAAACTGTCCTTCAGCATCACCTTTCCAAATATGCTTCGGTCGATGTTGTGTTATTTGTGGCGTGTGGTGAACGAGCGGGTGAAGTGGTAGAGGTATTGAGAGAATTCCCCCATTTAATCGATCCCCATACAGGTGAAACATTGATGAAGCGAACGGTGATCATTTGTAACACTTCATCAATGCCCGTCGCTGCCAGAGAATCCTCAATTTATATGGGGATTACCATTGCTGAATATTATAGGCAGATGGGGTTAGATGTTTTAGTACTAGCCGATTCCACATCTCGTTGGGCGCAGGCCTTGCGAGAGATGTCAGGGCGTTTGGAAGAAATTCCTGGTGAAGAGGCTTTCCCCGCTTATCTCGCCTCCAGGATTGCAGAATTTTACGAGCGATCGGGAGTTATTTCGCTTCGCCATGGAAAACCCGGCTCAATTACAATTGGCGGTGCCGTCTCCCCTGCCGGAGGAAATTTTGAAGAGCCTGTCACTCAAGCGACATTATCGGTTGTAGGAGCTTTCTTAGGCCTATCTCGTTCCCGATCAGATTCCAGACGCTATCCGGCGATCGATCCTTTAATTTCTTGGTCCAAATATGTCGATGCCGTTTCAACCGAAATGAGCCATGAAGTTGACGGGTGGGATGAAATGGTCAAAAAGGCAAGAAAAATATTGTTTGAAGGAAATGAAATTGGAAAAAGGATGGAAGTTGTCGGCGAAGAGGGGACTGCCATGGCCGATATGATTATCTATTTAAAGGCTGAACTCTATGACTTTTGCTATCTTCAGCAGAATGCTTTTGATAAAGAAGATGCCTATTGCCCTTTGAAAAGACAAGTTCCTTTATTCTTGCTGATCAACCGCATTTTTGACACTGAATTTAAATTTCAATCTCACGATAAAGCGAGAGAGTTCTTTTTGCAATTGCAGAACCAAATTAAAAACATGAATTTTATGCCCTTCCAATCCGAAGCGTACCGGAAAGCATTTCTTGCTATTGAAGAAATGGTTGGGAAGTAAAGATATAACAATAGGATGAGCAACTGACATGAAGATAGTCTACGATAGAATCAATAACATGCGAGGAAACCTGATCACTGTGACCGCAGAAGGGGTTGGCCTCGGAGAGCTTGCGCGCATCGATTTGCAAGATGGCCGATATGTCTATGCTTCTGTCTTGCGCATCGATGGAAATCAAGTCACTCTTCAAGTCTTTCAAAGCACACGGGGGATTTCAACAGGGGATCGTGTCACCTTCTTGAACAGGCAAATCCAAGCAACATATGGAAGTTCTCTTTTAGGGAGAAGATTAAATGGCGCGGGGAAGCCGATTGATGCAGGTCCTGAGATAATTGGAGATGCAATAAATATTGGGGCAACATCTTTTAACCCGGTCAAAAGGATCATCCCTCGTGATTTAGTGCGCACTAATATTCCGATGATCGATGTCTTCAATTGTTTGGTTAAATCACAGAAAATCCCTATTTTTTCGGTTGCAGGCGAACCCTATAATGCATTGCTCATGCGAATTGCCAACCAAACGGATGCTGATGTGGTGATTATTGGCGGGATGGGGTTAACCTTTAAGGAATATCAAGCGTTTATAGATAATGCAGAAGCTGCCGGCACGATGGATAAGACTGTCATGTTTATTCACCGCGCAACAGATCCGGCTGTTGAATGCCTATTAGTTCCCGATATGGCCTTAGCCTGTGCCGAGCGCTTTGCAACGGATGGAAAAAATGTTTTAGTCCTGTTGACAGATATGACTTCATTTGCTGACTCTATTAAAGAAATTGCCATTACCATGGATCAAGTTCCTTCCAATAGGGGTTATCCGGGATCTCTTTATTCCGATCTTGCTTCCCGCTACGAAAAAGCAGTTTCAATTGAAGGGAGCGGTTCAATCACAATCATTGGCGTGACTACTATGCCAGGAGACGATGTGACGCATCCCGTTCCGGATAATACAGGATATATTACAGAGGGACAATTTTATCTTCACCATGGGAGAATCGACCCTTTTGGATCCCTATCCCGTTTAAAGCAATTGGTGATTGGGAAAATGACTCGAGAAGATCATGGAGATTTAGCAAATGCGATGATTCGTCTCTATGCCGAATCAAAAAAAGCGAGAGAGAGACAGGCAATGGGCTTTAAGTTGTCTCGTTGGGATGAAAAATTACTTGAATTCGCTGAGCTATTTGAGCAAAGAATGATGAATCTTGAAGTTAACTACACCTTGGAAGAAGCTCTCGATTTGGGATGGGTAACGCTTGCTGAATGTTTTCAGCCAAACGAAGTGGGGATTAAACAAGTTTTGGTTAATAAATATTGGCCTAAGACCGCTAATGTTTGAATAGTTATTTAACGTGCCCGTGCCCATACGCGTTAAGCTAAGTGATTTAACGCAAAGGTGCAAAGGAACTTAAATTTAAGTCGCTATAAGTTAGTTTTGCGTTCCTTTGCACCTTTGCGCCTTTGCGTTAAATCACTTAGCTAAACGCATATGGGAAGGGGCACGGGAGGGTACTAAATACA
Source organism: Parachlamydiaceae bacterium (assembly GCA_025451995.1). GTDB lineage: Bacteria > Chlamydiota > Chlamydiia > Chlamydiales > Parachlamydiaceae > JANWJE01. Next base: position 5,088 of record JANWJE010000086.1, read on the forward strand.
GGACGCTGGAATGCCAGAAATTAAACTCACAAAAAATGAATTGAGAACGCAGCAAGTGCATCTTGGGCAATTAGATAAATATTTGCCAACCCTGCAATTAAAAAAAGCGATGTTGCAAGCTGAAGTGAATGATGCTCGCCATGAAATTCAGCGTTTAGAAAAGGAATGGGAAGTTAAGAGAGCCCAAGTGAATCAATTTAGCGCTCTTTTAACCTCAAAAACGTCCATTGATCCTTTGCAGGCAACTAAAGTAAAGCAAGTGCATAAGCGCTATGAAAACATTGCGGGAGTTGAAGTCCCTTATTTTGAAGGTGTCGATTTTGAAGAGTTCACCTATAGCTTATTTGAAACACCCCCATGGGTGGATGCTGCAATAGTAGAATTGAGAAATTTCACTGTGCTTTACCAACAAGTGAAAGTTGCAGAAGAACAGAGGGATGCCCTAGAGAAAGAATGGCGTGAAGTGTCGATTCGGGTGAATCTGTTTGAAAAAATTTTAATCCCAAGAGCGATTGAGAATATCAGAAAAATTAAAGTGTTTTTAGGCGACCAAGAGTTAGCTGCAGTTTCGAGGGCAAAAGTGGCAAAGACTAAAATAGAAGCTGGGAAAAAGGCAGGGGTTGTAGATGCGTGAAGATGTGAAGAAATTTCTTTTTTTTGGCATAGAAGAAGAGAGAGAATCTTTTTTTAAAAGGGCGCAAGAACAAGGGATTATCCATTTTATTGACCCAAATCAAAAAGGACATAAAGACATTCCTGAGGAAGTGCAGGATGTTATTTCAGCGATTCGCATTTTAAGATCTCTTCCTTCTAGGGAGCAGGAAGAAAATTTTGAAAATATAGATCCGGAAGCCGTCGTTAATGCCATTTTGCAACTGCAGGACCAAAGAGAAAAATGGATGGAGGTGCGGCGCGTCACTTCAATAGAAATTTCAAGAATAGAGGTATTTGGCAATTTTTCTTTTGAAGACATCGCCTATATAGAAAAAAAGGGGAAGTGCCATATTCAGTTTTTCTGCTGTCGTCCGGGCCTTTTTGAGGCTCAACCCGAGCCTGAAAATTTGATCTATGTCGCTTCAGAGCATAATTTAGATTATTATATTGCAGTGAATGATCATCACATTTCTTATGATCGGATGTTAGAAATGAAATTTGAGCATTCGTTAGGGGAATTAAAACAAAGAGAGATCAATGCTCAGAAAGAATTTCATCAAATCGACCATGAACTTAAAATGTATCAAAAATACAATCGTTATTTACACGATCTCCTGATTGAAAAACTGAATACAGTCAATTTAATCAATGCGCAAACCTATATCCAATATGCTATGGACGGAAAATTATTTGCAATCGAAGGCTGGGTTCCTGAGAACAAAATTCGACAGATCCAAGAGGTTATAGGGGAATTAAATGTTCATGGAGAAGAAATTGCAATTGAAAAGGCAGATGTGATTCCAACCTATCTAGAAAATGAAGGGTTATCAAGACTTGGTGAAGATCTCGTCCATATTTATGATACTCCCTCTGCTAGCGATAAAGACCCATCCATGTGGGTGCTTGGGGCTTTCGCTCTATTTTTTGCATTTATCATTGGCGATGCAGGATATGGGTTAGTCTATTTGCTCATCGCACTTTTCTTTAGATTTAAATACCCCAATCTGAAAGGAGCTGCAAAAAGATTCCTCGATCTTTCAACCGTATTATTTGTTGGATGTGTCGTCTGGGGAACATTGATGACCTCTTTTTTTGGAATGCAAATCGCAGTGGATAATCCTCTTAGAAAAGTCTCGCTCGTTCAATGGCTGGCTGAAAAAAAAGCTGCTTACCATTTATTGCATAAAGATGAAGTCGCAGAAGAGTGGTTAAAAAAATATCCTGAATTAAAAGAAGTCAAAGACTCGCATGAATTTGTCAGCTATAGCCCAAAGTCTGGGGAGCCCCCTGTGATTCTAAATAAGTTGACCGACAATATAATGTTTGAGCTCGCCCTATTCATTGGCGTTGTTCATTTGATTCTATCTCTAGTCCGGTATTCTCTTCGCAATTGGCATCATGTCGGTTGGATCGCATTTTTAATAGGGGCCTATCTCTATTTTCCTTATTATTTAAAAACCCCTAGCCTTTTGAACTATGTGGGGGGGATCAATTTGGAGAAAGGAGGGCTCTTTGGATTTCAAATCATGATTGCAGGAATTGGAGTGGCTTGGGTCCTTTCGATCATCAAACACGGTTGGACCGGGATATTCGAAATTACAGTGTTAATACAAATATTTGCCGACACGCTCTCCTATTTGCGTCTTTATGCATTAGGGCTTGCGGGAGCTATTGTGGGTTCAACAATTAACGAAATAGCCAGCGGAATGCCGTTGATTGTTGGGATATTACTCGTGCTCATTTCTCATTTTATCAATATTATTTTAGGAACAATGAGCGGTGTGATCCATGGTTTGCGTCTTAACTTTTTAGAATGGTATCACTACTCCTTTGAGGGTGGCGGCAAACAGTTTTTACCCCTTAAACTGATTAAGAGGAATTAATAGACTTCTTGCATAATTCCATTTATTTGCTAAAATGAATCTTTTTGGCGTCTTTATTGCCAAATTTTTCGACCATATTAAACACAATATGCTCTCAAAATTTGGCAATAAATCCATCCAAAAATCTTTCACTTTATCAAACAAAGCGAATTATGCAAGAGGTCTAATGAAGAATTGTTTTACGTGCCCGTGCCCGAGCCCGTGCCCTTGCCCAAATATCTTTTTTTCGGGCAAGGGCACGGGCACGGGCATGGGCACGAATGACAAAGTTTCATTCAAGATATAGGAGAAAATAAATATGGATTTCAATATGGTAGGTCCCGCAATTGCATTGGGACTCAGTTGTATGGGCTGTTGCGTCGGATGCTGGATTGCAGGGTCTGCTTCACATGCCGCTATGGCTCGCTCAGAAGAGGGTCATGGTAAATTTATCGGCATGGCCGCTGCGCCTTCTTCGCAAGTTATTTATGGTTTTTTATTAATGCTTCAAATGAGTAAAGCGATTCAGGCAGGGACACTCTCTCCTGTATCATCGATTGCAATTGGCATTTTTTCTGGATTAGCTTTCGTTTTTTCTTCTATTTACCAAGGAAAAGTGTGCGCAACGGGTATTCAGGCTTCCTTAAAGTCTCCGGGGGTTTATGGAAAGTGCTTCGCAGCGATCGGTATTATTGAATCGTTCGCTTTATTTGCGTTTGTATTCGCCCTGCTGATTATGTAAAGGACAAATTAGGACAATAAGGACATTAAAGGCATTTTAAGTAACGTTAACAAGTTTATTAAAAAATACACTTGATGTCCTTATTGTCGTTGTGTGCTCACACTTGAATGACTCTCTTTAAAACGGAAGTTCCACTTTTTGATGGTCCGCTTTTTGTATCTTTTTGATTCTAAGCATATCTGCAATTCGCTTTTAGTGTCTACACACACAACGACGCGAACTGCAAAATGCTTAAAATCAAAAATCTAACAAAAATCGTTGCATCAAAAAGTGGAACTTCCGTTAAAATCTCCTCTTCTTCAAGGAAATGATGAAAAATGAATTAAAATTGGCGGTTAAAGTCAAATACAACCAAAAAGGGATCCAATCGATCATGGTGGATTCTGAAGCTGAATCTTTTCATTGGGCATTTGAAACCTCAAAAAAAGATCAAGGCATCGAACACTTAGTGGGCGATTGGCTCGACAGTTATTCTCAAAAGAAACCCTGTTCCATTCAACTTCCTTTAGATTGGTCAAATATTACCGCGTTCACTAGAGACACTTTAAAGAGCCTGTCAACCATTCCCTTTGGCACGCTTTTGAGCTATGGACAAGTGGCGGACATGATCGGATACCCCGAAAGCGCAAGAGCTGTAGGAAGCGCATGCGGGCGAAATCCGTTTTATCTAGTGATTCCATGCCATAGAGTTGTGAATGCTCAATTTCAATTAAGAAGCAAATCATCATGGGGGATTTCAATTAAGAAAAAGCTTCTATCTTTCGAAGATTCATATTCTTTAATAAAAAAATAAGTTATACCGAAACAACTTTAAAATTTGGCTTTCGCGCAGCTCAAAAACCAAATTTTGAAATTGTTTCGGTATATTAATTAAGTTGAAATAAAGTGATAATTTCATGTATAATGCTAATAATGTGGTTTTATAATAATGTCTTTTTTAAATCATTCTGGTTATATTTTTTTATACAATGGCCAAGGCGCTAATCCTTACTGCGTAGAAAAGGCAAAATCTAGTTTTCTAGAATACCTAGGACAAGAGAATGCTCCCCGCTTAATTGCCGTAGATTCTTCTTATATCGTTAGAGATCTTAGCTCATCCGGAAAAGCTGTTGTTTTTACCGGAGGGAATGCTTGTTCCATTTATGATGATTTTAAAGTAGCGGGAATAAAGAGCCTTTCTGAAGCAATTTTGAATCATGGGCGGACTTATATCGGATTTTGCAGCGGAAATTACCTTGCTGGTCAATTCATCTACCACTACGACCATGAATGTCTCACTTCGAATTATGGATTAAATTTAATCGATCTACAATACATAGGTCCCGCGTTTCCTTTAGAAAAAGAGGCAAAACATTTAGGAGTAAATACATCTAAAGCTGCAAAAATCAATTTTGGTCCCGATCCTTTGAAAACATGTTATGTTTATTGGAATGGAGGGGGTTCTTATGAATTCTATGATCCATTGAGTACGATTAAAGTTGCCTCTTATGCAGAACAAGAATTCAATAGATTTGGGAATATAGCCGGTCTTTGCGATCTCAATAAAGGGCATGGAAAAGTGATTTGTACATCCATACACCCTGAAATTCAACTCGATAGCAATGAAGTACAGCTGTGGGGTCCCTTGATGACAGAAAATGAAAAAGAGCAATTGGTAAACGATGCCCCCTTGCAAAAAGAATGTTTAGCAGAAATTTGCAACCTCGTTGATCTAAAGGATCAAAATCGAAATGATTGGAAGCGGTACAATTATACCTAAACAATTTCAAAATTTGGTTTTTGAGCTGCGCGAAAGTTCCCGCGGTTGAGAGATCGTAAAAGGCATAGTATTAAATCAATACAATGCCTCTTGCGATCTCTCAACCCCGGGGCTTTGAAGCAGCCCAAAAGTCCAAGATTCAACTGGACGGAGTATAGGTTTAAACATGAGGGGTTGTTATTCTTATGAAAATAAATTCATATAATAAGGGGCCGTGGAAGGACTTTGAGGATCAAATAGTTAAAAAAGCTATTAATGCCTATCAAAAGACCGTTCCATTTCCTCAACATCCTTTCGACCATGACACGAACGTCCACGCATTTTTTAATTTAAAACAACGCTATTTAAAAAATTTTTCTCGATCAACAAAGCAAATTAGAGAAAGATGGTTGAATTGTCTTTGCCCGCAATTAAAAAGCAGTACAATTTTGGAAAATGATGAACCTTTAATTTATGATCTTTATCAACAACATAAGTACGATCAAAACAAATGGGTGAGTATCGCACAAAAAATTTATCTATTTTTTGACTGCAAATATTATTATTCCCCCAATACCATTAAAAATTTTTTCAATTGTAAAAAACGAAAAGACCAAAAGAAATTTAACCTAAAAACGGCAGTTCAAGATGCTAAAGCGATGCAAGATTTTGATTCAGAATCGCTTTTGACGGGGGCTGAACATTCCCAAAAGGTGAAGGCAGCCCCCATCAAAAGTGATTATGGATCAAAAGATTGCGTTGATTTAACGTCTTCAACTGCCGTTTTTAGGTTTAATGATCAAAATAAGATTTTATTTAGCGATATGGACACGGATTCTTCATTGAGTTCTGCGCCAATTTTTGATAAAAACAAAAAAACAAAACCAAATTCGGATGAAGTTGAAGCAAAACCTGCTTACAATAATTTTTTAAACCTAGAAACGGCAATTCAAGACGTCATTTTTCATGAAAATATTACGATCTGCGATAAAGAGGAAAAAAACTTAATGAATGAATTTTTTTGAAGATTGCCACGAACAGATCTTTCAACTTCCGTTTCAATGAATGGCTGCCTGGGTTTTAAATCTAAAAAAAAAGATTTTTCAAGCAAAACGAGTTTCGAAAGAGGTCTAATCTTTTTTTCTTGTGATTAATGAAATTTAAGCTATAAGTAAATTAATACAGGAGGTGTCTTATGAAAGCATTATGCGTGGGTACAATTTTTTCTCTTTGTGTGATGTTTTGTGGAAATTTATTCTCAGCTGAGGCCATTCCTACAAATGCAGTTTGGAATTCCTTGCAAAGGGGAAATCAAAAATTTATCCGTAATCCGAAGTATGCAGCCGAGCGAAAAAAATGGGCGCCCAAGCAAAATCCCCCATGCATTATTTTAGGTTGTTCCGATTCAAGGGTGCCTCCCAGCTTAGTTTTTCAACAATCGATTGGAAAATTATTTACATGCCGTGTAGCCGGCAATGTGACAGATAATGTTGTCGTCGACTCCATCAATTTCGCCGTCGGTCATTATGATGTCAGTTTAATTGTTGTTTTAGGGCATTCCAACTGCGGTGCAGTTGAAGGGGCGCTCGATCATTTAAGAGAAAATAACGGTCGCATCGACGTAGAAAAAGGGTTTCATAATGCAGTCATCGTCCCTATTGAAATCGCTATTAAAAAAGCAGGTATAGACATCTGGGGTCCACATGCTCTAGAAAAGTCCGTTGTTGCAAATATCCATTATCAAGCCGATCAGTTGTTAAAAAAATCACCCGATGTGCGAGAAGCGATTAGACAAGGAAGACTTGCCATCATCGGTGCAGAATACAGTTTGGAATCGGGTTTCGTCAAAGAACTCTTTAGAATCGATTGTCAAAAAAACAAACTGTAGGATAAATTAATCGGTATCAAACCGAATATTATTGATGAAGACAACCAAACACGGTTATTAAATCGAGGGGATTTTATTGTGTTAACAATTGGAAGAAATAATTTAATTTCTCCAAATTTCCAAGATTCTATTTACATTGCAGAAGTTCAATTTCTGTATAATAAAAGTACTGCTCAATAATTTATTTTTATGAGTTCTCGCCATAGGGGATGTTTCCATGTGGCGAGAACTGCATTGCATTTTTCAATTTGAGAATAATAAGTAAGAATTCCACCCGTTTGACAATATTTTTCCCCTTCCACTTTGAAAAGAGTGGTTCCTGTGCTGGAACGAATGGTCAATTTAATTTCTTCTTCCTGATGATTTTTATATCTTACCTTCAAAAACAAAGTCGGGAGCTCATCGCATATCTCATTTGATGGGAGTGACCATTGAATAAGCAATCTTTCACCAATGAATGGGGCATAAAGTTTTGGATCGGGGGTTCCAATGTGAAAGCTCGCTAAATATTCAGGGGTGAGATATTGCGTTTGAATATCTAAGCGGTGCAACGCGCAGCTAGAAAGCAAAAATAAAAAGATGATTAAAACAGCTTTTTTCATTCGCAATCCCTTCACCTGAACCCACACGGTTTAAAAGCCTCCTCCAAAATGTGACTGCTCCACTCGAATAAATGGACAGTTTCATCCCAACTTAAACAAGGATCTGTGATTGAGACCCCATATTTTAATTCTTTTGATAGGGCTTGCGCCCCGCTAAATAAATGGCTTTCCAGCATTAAACCTCGAATATTCGTATTCCCTTCTAAAATTTGATGAATAATCGATTTAAAAGCGATTGGCTGCCTTTCATGTTTTTTGTTTGAATTGTGATGAGCGCAGTCGATAAGCAGTCGCTGTGGAAGTTTTACGCATCCTAACTTCATCAATGCTTCTTCTATAGATTCAGGATTGTAATTTGGGCCGGACTCTCCGCCGCGCAAAACAATATGCGCATCTGGATTTCCATGTGTATGGCATGTGATTGGTTTTCCGTGATCAGAAATTCGCATGAAGGAATGAGCATGTGTGGCAGAAAGTGCACCATGAATAGCTGATGAAATATTACCTGCCAAACAGTTTTTAATTCCAACCGGCATGGGAAGAAATGAGGCTAAGATCCGATGAGTTTGAGAAGAGGCAGTCCTAGCGCCAATGGAGCCCCACGTTACGAGGTCTTCATAATAAAAGGCTGTCATGGGGTCCAAAAATTCAGTAGCAGTAGGAATATTTAGAGAGGTTAGGTCTAACATCAATTGTCTTGTCCATTCGATTCCAAGCGCTGTTGAATGGGATCCATCTAAATGAGGATCATAAAGAAATCCTCTCCAGCCTGAAGTCGTTCGGGGTTTTTCACAATAGACTCGCATAATGAAAAAAAATTGCGAAGAATATTTTTCACTCATCTCTTTCAAACGAAGTGCATATTCTCTCGCTGAATGAAAATCATGAATGGAGCAAGGGCCGACAATCATGATCAAGCGGGAGTCTTTGCCGCTTAATATATCTCTTACAGTTTGTCTATGTTGCTCTATAGACAGAGCTTGCGAGAGAGTGAGGGGTAAAGCCTGCTTGATGTCAAAATACGTCGGCAAAGATTGCATGTGTGGCCTTTTTAAACGCAAGGTCTCTTTCGTATACTGCTTCCAGTTGAATCCTGGAAAATTTGACAAGGAGGAGTCCAGAATTTGAATCAGGCGTAGCCGGTGCCGAAGCAGCGCAACTTGAATAAAGTTGTGCGATGCAGGCAGATTCAAAGGCTGTGGCAAGCCGACGCAGTCAAAATTCCAGAATTCAACTGGAAGGAGTATATACTGCTTCCAGCTGAATCTTGGACTTTTGGGCTGCTTCAAAGCCCCGGGGTTGAGAGATCGCAAGAGGCATTGTATTGATTTAATACTATGCCTCTTGCAATCTCTCAACCGCGGGAGCTTTCAAGCTAGCCCAAAATTCCAATATTCAACTGGAAGCAGTATATAACAAATTATGATAATTTTATCTGCATTTTTACGCAACAGGCCCAGTATATTGGGATATTTGGAAGATCTTTTACATCAGCATATTTTTTTAGTTCAGAAAAACTATTTGACAGCATATGCTAGCAGCGGGATTGATTTAATCAATCCATTTGATTTGCAATCAAAGTAAAATCTCTATCTTCTCCAATCTCCTTGCCAGCTTTCAACTGGAAGGACGATATACAAATGAAATCAGACAAGTAAATTATGAAATGGATGATGATTTTTCCAGCGATATGTTTTAAAATCTCGTTGGTCTGTTGAAACAATATCTCCGGAATTGAGTTCATGTGCAAGAATAACCAAGGAGGCATCAGCGAGATCCATTGGCAAGTCTTTGTATTTTAGCAATAGCGTTTTGATACTTGCAAAATGTGTTTTTTCGATTTGAAATAATTCTAATAAATCATTCTCTAATACACTGATGAGTAATAAGATTGCTTGGAAATTGTTTTTTTGAGCGAAAAAATGACAGGCCTCAACGATCACAGGCCAAGAAGTAATCCATCTTCGATTTTGTATCTGTTTGCTAATCTCCATGGCTTTTTTATGATATTTGTCATTTTTGGTATGCAAAGCAACAAGAAAACCAGTATCGATAATAATAAACTGAGATTTCATCGCTTTTTTCTTATTCTCTTTGAGATCTGTTTTTTATACTGCAAAGAATCATCAGCATCTCCTTCTGCTGCACCGATAAATCCTATTTCTTTCAAAAAATCAAGAGCATTCATTGGCTTTTTTTGATTTTGCGTTGCATATAAGTGATGAATGGCTTCAGTTAGAATTTCAGTCGTTTTTTTATCGCCCATCCATGACTTTAAAAACTCCAACTCCCAAACAGTTTTTTCATCCAACCTTGCCGATACTGTCCTTCCACCCATGCTTGACTCCTCTTTAAACCTCTTGCGTAATGACAAAGCTAATTACGCAAAAGATTTATTTTACTAAAATGTAATACATTTTTCATTTAAATGTCAACATTTAGCAAAGAGTACACCTATGAAAAGCGGCGACTAGCCAAATTTCATCATAAATGAAATTTATAGTTGATTTTCCGGACCCCTCTTTGCACATGAAATCGGTTCCTTTGGATTATAAAAAATTAAGCATGTATGACGCGATTGTCATTTTGACAGACCATGCATGCTATGATCCTAGAAACGGCAGTTGAAGGCGATAATCGGGGGTGCCTTCACCTTTTGGGAATGTTCACCCCCGATTGTTAGCGATTCTAACTCAAAATCTTGCATCACTTTATCGCCTTCAACTGCCGTTTCTAGGATGATTGGATAGCATCCCAAAATTCGCGCAATTTTCGGCTGTTAAAAGTTGAAAGTCGCCAATTTTTTGTGTTTGATTCCCTTTATAGATGACTGCACCCCTTTCTGCTCTTTCAGGAGCTTGCGCATGAAAATAATGCAACCCTTTAAGAAAAGAGGAAGAGAAGGTGGAGCTGCTCTTAATTTCTATAGGAATTAGGCGGCCCCCCTGTTGGATAAGCAAGTCCACTTCTTTCCCCAATACATCTCGATAAAAATAGAACCTTGGATCGAGGGCTTGATTATATCTTGCTTTCCTCAATTCAAGGATGACCCAATTTTCAAATAAATTTCCGTAAAAAGAGTCTTTTGTTAACTGCTCTATTGTTTCTATTCCAAGAAGATAGCAAGCAAGCCCTGTATCGTTAAAATACAGTTTGGGAGATTTGATGACCCTTTTTCCGAAATTTTCAAAATAAGGCTCTAAACGGAAAAGGATATATGTCGCCTCTAAAACTGAAATCCACTCTTTAATGGTCACTGCAGAGACTCCGACGTCTGCCGCTAAACTTGTGTAATTGACGACTTGCCCTATGCGACTTGCTACCAATTTGATAAAACGCTCAAAAACTAGCATATCTTTAATCTGTAAGATCTGTCTCACATCGCGCTCTATATAGGTTTGAAAATAGCTGCTATAGGCATTAATTACGGGGAGATTATCTTTATAAATGCGAGGATAACCTCCTTTGAGAATCACTTGATCCAGAGAATCTTCTATTTTAGCCTCACGGATTTCTTGCATGCTCAATGGGAGAAGGCGCAAGAGAGCAGTTCTGCCGGCAAGGGATTGCGAAATGGCAGAATGAAGTTCCGCTTGATGACTCCCAGTCAACAAAAAAAATCCTTTTTCTTCTTTTTCATCGACCAGAACCTGTAAATATGACAAAAGATGCGGAACCCGTTGCACTTCGTCCAAAATTGCCCCATTTGGCAAACCTTCTAAAAAACTTTTGGGGTCTAAAGTGGCCAAAGCGCGATTTTCAGCATCTTCCAGATTAACGTACTGTCTTTCAGGAAAGGCCGAGCGCATTAAAGTTGTTTTACCAGATTGACGGGGACCCAGAAGAGTCACAATGGGATATTTTTTTGCCAAATCCTGGATATAATGAGTCAATACCCGTCTAAACATGGAAAATCCAAAGTTGCACTTTAGATAATCTTAAGCAAACTCAAGAATTATTGCAACCTCTCAGTGTGTCTAATTCTTTTTCTTTAATCAAGTAAGAGCCAAATAGAATGATCAAAGAAATAAAGGTAATGAACACCGGCAATGAAAGGGCCGTTCCATTGTGGACTATGCCCATCAGCCATGTGCACATCGCAATTAGAAAATAATAACACCCGCCAAAAATTGATCCTGCTGTCCCAGATGCCGTTTGATAAGACTTAAGAGCGTTGCTTAAGCTATTTGGAATAATTAAACCAATCCCAAAAAAAATCAAAAAAAGAGCAAATAGAGCATAGGCCAAACTCAATTTTCCTAAAAATAAAACCCCGGAGAATGTGAGAAGGAAAAAAAAGGCCCCCCCAAAAAATATGCTTAAAGATCCCGCTGTGATCAAGAGGTTGCCGGGCCAATCTTGGCTTTTTAGATAAGAAACTCTGGAAGCTAGCATGGTTGCCCCTGCAATGAGCAATCCAAAACACCCATACATACTTGGAGAAAGTTTCAGTTGCTCAATAAACACAAAAGGAGCCTCTTGGTAGAATCCAAATAAAATTCCATTGGTTCCACTAATCAAAAGAATATGCCCCCACAGTTGCTTAGAACTCAACATGAAAAAGGCTAATTTTTTTTTCTCTGAAAAAGAATAGCTATTCACTGTTTTAGGACGCGTCTCTTTTAGAGTCAGGAATGTCCATAATAATAACGTCACGGCAAGGAAGCTTAAAGAAATAAAGTTCGCCCTCCAACCGAAATATTGGGTGATGAAGCCTCCGAGCAATGGACCAATCGCCGGTGAAAATGCCAATGCCCCTGCCATGGTCGAAAATAATTTTGTCCTCTCTGCGCCATCATAAGCATCTCGCAAAATAGTTTGTGTAATGATCGACCCGACGCTTGCCCCAAAGGCTTGAAATAAACGCCAAATTAAAAGAGTTTCAATCGAGCTCGCTTGTCCGCAAATGACCGTAGCAATGCCATAAAGACTAATTCCTGCAAGCATCGTTGACTTTCTTCCGATTTTATCTGAGATCGTACCCCAGAGCAAAACCCCTAGAGCAAACCCAAAAAAATAAATTGTTAGGGTTGCCTCTACCAAATAAGCGGTTGTATTTAAACTCTGCGTCACAGCGGGAAGTGCAGGTGTGTAAATTGTTTCGCTAATTTGAGGAAAGCCCACTAGAGCAATCAACAGGGGCAAAGAAATTTTTGTATGTGATGACATATGAATCCGCTATTGTTAATTTCTTCTATTTTAAATTATTTCTGTTTTTTTTATAATAGTGCTAACGATTAAGTATTCATAACTTTTGGTTAACAATGATTGATTTAGCAGCAATGGGGATGTTTGTATCAGTTGTTGAAGAAGGCTCTCTTGCTTCTGCAGCAAGAAAAGTGGGAATTTCCTCCGCAGCTGTCAGCAAACAACTTACAAAAATAGAAAAGGATCTTGGAGTTCAACTCCTCATTCGATCCACCAGGCATTTAGAATTAACAGAAACTGGCCGGCAATTTTATATTCAATGCCAGCGGGTTTTAGATGAAGCACAGGAAGCACACGCTCTCATTTCCCAAATGCGCAGAGAGCCATCCGGAAGCCTTCATGTTCTAAGCGGAAGGCATTTTGCATTATCTTATATCATTCCCAATGTTGAAACATTTTTATTGCAATACCCCCTCATTCATCTTAATTTAGAACTTGGGGAACGAATTCCCGATTTGCAAAATGAAGATATCGATCTTGTGATCGGAATGAGCATTAGCTCTTCCGGAGATGTGATCCAAAAAAAAATCGCAAATACTTCTTATGTTTACTGTGCCTCCCCTCAATATCTTGAACACTTTGGAAAGCCAAGAAGGGCTGAGGATTTAAAAAAACATCGCTACATCACTCATAGTATGCGAAAGCCCGACGATGTGATTGAATTTTCCAATGGTAAGAGTATTAATGTACAGCCTTACATCAGGGTCAATGACACACAGGCCATGCTCGAATTTGCTTTAAAGGGATTGGGAATCGTTAAATTGCATCGATACGTGGTTCAACACTATTTAGATGAGAGGGCATTGCAAGAGGTTTTTAGCGAAGAAAATAAGAGAGATATTCCCATTTATGTCGCCTATATGCAACGGCGTTTCCTCCCCTCAAAAATTCGATGCTTTATCGATTTTTTCGTTTCGAAACTAGCCCGAGTTTACGAGTTATGAATACACATCTGACGCAATCTTTTGGTCCACAATCAATTGGACCTCTTTCGAAAGTTTCGAAAGAGGTCTCTTATTAACGCGTTGAAATTCGAATATTTTTTTGTTTTAATTCTTTAATTAATTGATTGCGGCTCGTAAAGACAATTCCATCCATCCCTAAATCTTTTGCAGCATCCACATTGCAGTGCTTGTTATCCACAAATAAAACTTCCTGAGGTGAAATTTGCAATGCATTAAGCAGAATGACATACGCTTCGAGCTCTGGCTTCTTGACGCCTATTTCATGAGAGAGGATACGCGGTTCGAATAAGTTATAAACCCCAACTTCATGATACAATGCAGCCTTATTTTCACACACATTGGATAATAAAGCTGTTTGATATCCCTCTTTTTTAAGATTTTCAACCAAATTTAACATCCCTGGATTTTCTTCTACACTTTTCAGTTTAACGTCATTTAATTTCTCGAACCAATTTGCAGGAAGAGTGATTTTTTTCTTTTTTGAATAAATTTCCCAAAATTCTTCCTCATTTTGTCCGTTGATCCCTTGTTTTTTCATTGTTTTAAGAATATTTTTCACCTCTTTTTTAGAGATATGCAGTGAATCAACAATAAATTTGATGGTCTCGGCCTGATTGGTTGTGCCAATGACTCCCCCAAAATCAAAAGCGATGACTTTAGTTTCCTTTTGCTTGGCATGTACCTCTGCCAAAGTAATCATGGATAAAAAAAGAATAGTAAAAGCAGTAAAGAATTTCTTAATCATTATTATTTCCTGTTAAAATTTTATTTAAAAAAAACAGGAGTATGTTAATGAATTATTATTTTTTATGTAAACACAACAATTATTTTAAATTAAAAAATAAACTATCTATATTTAAAAAAGTTTAAATCTAATGATTTGATTCATACCGATTATGTTTCCTTTTGATTTCATTAGACTTCTTGCATAATTCATTTCTTTGCCTGTGCCCGTGATTTGGGCAAGGGCAAGGAAATGAATTATGCTAGAGGTATATTGATCTAATTACTCCTCTATCAAAGCGATTTTGTTAGCTCGACTCATTTTTTTTATAGCTGCTTCCCTTTTTGATGCTTCGGAGCGACTCATGTGTTTTTCGCGAAAAAGAATTTTTTCAGGGGATGATAATCGAAAAAATTTTGCACCCTTTTTTCCTCTTTTATGCTCTACAAATCGTCTTTCTAGGTCATTTGTTATTCCAGTATAGAGCCTTCCAGAAGAGTCTTGAATGATGTAAACTTCCCATTCATCAGCTTTCAAAAAAAACCTATTTTTTAGAGATTAAATTTGGATGGCCTGCGCTTTGCGATAAGTTTGATAACTACGAGCGAGTTGATTTGTTTTGATGACGATTTCATTCATGTTATCCACTTAATAGACCTCTTTCGAAAGAGGTCTAATATTGAACTAATTTGAATCTTGGCTTCGATAGTCCATTGATCACAATGTTTTCTAGAAACATGGTCAGTGGACGCACCCATATACCGCCTTCTCCATATAAAGCTTGGTAGACAACCAGCTCTTCCAACGTTTCGCTATGACGGGCGACTCCAATGATTTTGTAACGAAAACCTTTATAATGCTCATAAAGACTGCCGACTATGATTGATTGGGCCAGCGCAGAAAAAGGAGATAAAGTTTCTCTATTCATTGAGTCTCTTTGAGTTTTAATTTTTTCACACCTTCTTTGTTTGTTTTCAGAATAGTTTGCTTCCATTGGGTACCTTACTTGTTGGCTGAGTGAGGACTACCAAGCCATTTTCATCTGGTAACCCAAGTGTTAGTACTTCTGAAACAAACTTTCCAATTTGTTTTGGAGGAAAGTTAACGACGGCAATAATCTGTTTTCCTAGAAGCTCTTCTTTGGAGTAGTGTTCAGTAATTTGCGCTGAAGAGCGTTTTTTACCTAATGGTCCAAAATCAATCTCCAATTTGTAAGCTGGTTTTCTAGCCTCAGGGTAGTCTTCTATTTTGACTATAGTGCCTACACGTATATCGACCTTGAGGAAGTCTGCAAACTCGATTTGTTCTGAAGGAGAATTTGATGATTTCATGATAGTTCCTTGTGAAGCGCATCAGGCGTTCAGCGGGTTATGAGTCGCTTGTTCTACTGTCAAAGAGCGTAAAGAAGCATACATAGGCACAGTCAAATTAGCAGTTTATGAAAGTGCCAATTGTGCTCATTTGTGCTATTTTAGTGTAGCTTTTTCCCACCGATTGCGTAAAATTTGCGTAAATCCTCGTGAATGTGAATTTGCGATTGACGTCGATACGGTGCAAAGGAGAATTGATCGGCTTTGCTATAGGTAAATATGGCATTGACCTTTTTGCTGGAAGTACAGTTGTAAAGAGTGTTGCAGTATGTCGTAAATTACGGACGACTAATAGGCTTTGCACTCTGGAAGCAATGAGCATTTCCAAATCCAATAAAAAAGCGATAGCTAAATCTTCGCTAAAACATGCTGCCGATAGAAAAACCTAATTCAAGCTTACACAAGCAATGTGATCTGCCTCGAATACATTAGACCTCTTTCGCGTACCACTGCTTCTAAAGGATGCGTTTTCACATATCCCTCTAATATAACGATAGGTTCATGAAATTGCGTAATTACAGCTTAGTGTTACGCAATCTCAAAGCATTTCCAATTACAGAGACTGAACTTAAACTCATTGCTAAAGCCGCAATCATAGGATTAAGCAACAAGCCGGTAAAAGGGTAAAGAATGCCCGCTGCAATAGGAATACCCAACGCATTGTAAATAAAAGCAAAGAAAAGGTTTTGGCGGATATTTCTCATCATAGCATGACTTAAGTGAATGGCCTTTACAATGCCTGTCAAATCCCCTTTTAATAAAGTCACATCGGCGCTTTCCATTGCTACATCCGTTCCTGTTCCCATTGCAATTCCCACATCAGCAGCAGCTAAGGCCGGGGCATCGTTAATTCCATCACCTGCCATAGCAACACATCCATCTTTTCCTTTAGCTTTTTGAATGAATTCTTGTTTATATTCCGGCGCCACACCTGCGTGTACTTCATCTATATTTAATTTTTTTGCGACCGATTGGGCTGTTTGTTCGTTATCGCCTGAAAGCATCACAATGTTTAGCCCAAGTTGATGTAACTGTTGTATGGCATTCGGTGTAGAACTTTTAATGGGATCGCTCACTGTAATTAAACCAACCGCCTCTCCATCAATCGCCACACACATTACAGTATGGGATTGTTTTTGAAGCTCTTGAGCTTTTTGTTGAAGGATGGTAACACCATTGATTTTTCTTTCTTGCAAAAAGTTAAACTTGCCTACTAAAACTTCATGATTTTCGACTTTGCCTATAACGCCTCCGCCTGTAATTGACTGAAAATTTTTAACTTTAGGCAGGCTAATCGACCGTTCCTTGGCACCTTGAACAATCGATGACGCTAGAGGATGTTCGCTATTTTGTTCAACCGCAGCAGCTAAACGCAAGATTTCATTTTCTTTTCCCTGCTCGTTTGAAATCACTTGTGTAAGTTTTGGTTTACCTTCCGTCAATGTACCTGTTTTATCAACAACAATTGTTTTGACCTTTTCTAATTTCTCAAGTGCTTCAGCATTCTTAATCAAAACTCCAGCTTCTGCCCCCCTTCCCATGCCCACCATGATTGACATCGGAGTTGCAAGCCCTAGAGCACATGGACAGGCAATAATTAAAACTGCTACGGCATTGACAAATCCATAGACAAATGATGGCTGAGGCCCAATCCAAGCCCAAATAATAAAAGTTAAAACCGCAACTAAAACAACTGCGGGAACAAAATAACCTGCAACTCTATCAGCCAAACTCTGAATAGGAGTCTGACTGCGTTGTGCCTCTGCCACCATCTGCACAATGCGAGATAAAAGCGTTTTACTGCCTACTTTTTCGGCTTGCATTAAGAAACTGCCTGTTTGATTAATTGTTCCACCGATAACAGCACTCCCAACTTCCTTTTGAACCGGAATAGATTCTCCAGTAATCATAGATTCATCAATATGACTTGTACCCTCGGTGATTTTACCATCAACCGGAATCTGATCTCCTGGACGGACGCGCAGCGTGTCGCCCACTTTTACTTGATCGATAGGGATTTCTTTCTCCTCTGCATTCACAATGACCCGGGCTAATTTGGCTGCACGTCCTAGCAAAGCTTTAATCGATTGACTTGTTTGGCTCCGAGCTTTGAGTTCAAAGACTTGACCTAACAAAACTAAAACCGTGATGATAGCTGCTGACTCAAAGTAAAGAGGGATTTCCCCGTGAAGTAAAAAGGAAGGTGGGAAGAGCTGTGGAAAAAAAAAGGCGATGATGCTATAGAGGTACGCAACCCCGACTCCCAAAGAAATCAAACTAAACATATTAAGATGATGATTGACAATTGAATACCAACCTCTTTCAAAAAAAGGCCAGCCTGCCCATAAAACCACAGGAGTACTAAAGACAACTTGAAGCCAACGAGATAAGTTTGTATAAATAAAGTGATCAAAAGTAGAAATCATACTACCCATAGCGAAAAAAAAGACTGGAATGGAAAATACTAATCCAAGCCAAAATCTAAGGCGCATATTTTTATATTCGGAATCATCAGCCTGTGTTTCAACATTTTTTGGCTCCAAGGTCATGCCACAAATGGGACAATTTCCCGGATGATCTTGCACGATCTCAGGATGCATGGGACACGTATATTCCGCAGCAGAACCCCTGGGCTCGATTTGCCCTTGAGCAGATAAATACTTTTTAGGATGTTGCTTGAAACTTTCCAGACATTTTTGACTGCAAAAACAATAGTGTTGGTTTTGATAGCCACATTTAAAAGGAGCTTTTTCAGGATCAACGTTCATCCCACAAACAAGGTCTTTAGTCATAATATGAATCCACTCAACATTCCCATCATTACTTTTTTTTTTACAATTCAATAAAAAATCAAATGAAATAAAATTTATTGTTACAGTAAAATACATTAAATAATCAAATAAAACAAAAATTAATATTTATTCAAAAACCCGCGGATCAAAAATCGCAAACGACCCCACATTGATTTAAATATGGGGTCGTTTGCGATTTTTGATCCGCGGGTTTTTGACCCACTTCAAATGCCAACTTTTGAATCACGACAGGTATATATGAATAAAACTGCAAGCATTCTTTCTTTTCCAAAAACAAACCCACCCTCTCTTAACACGCCCTACAGCGTGGAAAAAGATCCCTCCCCCTATTGTTTTAAAGAAGTAGTTGGAATTATTGAACTCGCAAGGATAATATGGAGTTATCTTGAACCTTCTGACAAAGCCCCCCTCACTCGCATAACGAGAACGAATACCCATTCATGGCGCATACTTATAGGTGAAGACAAAGCACAAGAAATAGAGGAATTGCAAAAATTTGTCTCTTCTATAGTGAGTTATCTAAAAAGAAAGGAACTGTCTAACCAAATTAAACCTTTAAAAAATAAGCTCAAAGAATGTGTGGAAGTTATAAATTTATCACTCTCGGCTAATATAAGTTACTCCAGACTCCATTATGAAATAACAAAGGCGCATAGTGCATTAGCACCCATTCTTCTGAAAATAAATTCAGCCTATACAGGGATTTCTCAACTAAGTTCAATACAAAACAAATATATATGTCTAAACGTAAGGGAGTGGATGGTTTACGGTAGTGAATGCTCCCCCTCTTTTAGAGAAGGTCTTTGGGGTTTTATAGATGCCTATGAAGAAGCTTACTATAAAGAACTCAATTCGCGTTATATCGAAAATCGCATCATCAACATTAAAGAATTAGCTAAAGATAGATTCTGGCGGCCGCATCTAAACTTCTTCTTAAATGAGCTGAACTATCGCTTGCAAAACCGTGAAAATATAACACGATTAAGCCCTGATTGTGATCTCGATTGGACAAGAGAAGAAGAACCAAAGAACGTACTTCCTTACTTTTTTAGCAAGTCCGCACAGCATTTGATGGAATGCGAGCAGTTTGACTTAGCCATAAAATATGCAGATCATTTGGTTTTCTCTGATACAGCTTCCGATCTTATTCATTATAATCGGCTGAATAAAAAAATCATTGACTCAGAGATGAAAGCTATAATTATTTATTTAATTGAACGCGTAAAAGATGAGCATCATGGCGTATTTCTAGAGCTTTCTTCTCTTAAGGAGCGTTTGCAATATTGGAAAGACAATTCAAAGGCACTAAAATATATATGGGGTATGGGTATTTTTGATTTAAGCACTTTTTTTTTCCAGCTTGTCCATCAAAGAATAAAAAAAGAACATTTTGATAAAGCCCTCGCGCTTGCTCATTACATGAAAGAAAATGAAAAGTGGCATATCGCATATTGCGGAGGGCCTAGCATGCAAGGATTGCCCCAAAAACTATTTCTGCAAATCACTGTTGCCCTGTGTCAAAAAAAAGATTTTGATGCAGCTAAAGACGTTATCGAAAAACACCTTCTTAACAATTGCGGTTGCGTTTATAATCATTTGCTGCGGAGCACTTCATTTTTATCTTCACAAAACCAATTAAGCATACCTTTATTAAAAGAGCTTACTTTTCATAGCCTTGCCTATAATGCATTAGATAAAGGCCGACCATTTCTAGCCCAAAAAATTTTTGAAGAAGAGCTTGCTTTAAAACAAGGAGAAGGCGGGCTCATCGCAATAACCCAAAGAACATTATTGAAAATACTTTTAGCCCTTGTCCAAAAAGGAAAACTTAAAGAGGCAACCGAACTTTCCAATAAATATGGAGGAAATGCTGAACGGCTTATCGAAGAAGGGTTTTATTATCTTAAGCAAAATAATATCGACAAGGCTGAAGAAACTCTTAACACTATAAAATCCATGCATAAAGATGCAAAAATCAAGCAGCTATCCGATGCGATCGCTTTCTCGAAAATTCTAAAATAACACAATGATGCGAACTGCAAAACGCTTAGAATCAAAAATCCAATAAAAATTGTTGCATCAAAAAATAGAACTTCCGTTTAAAATTTTGATAAGAGTTAATAAGGAGGCCCTCAATGCTGATTTTATTACTATTCGCCTTTTTAGCAGGAATCTTTACAATCCTATCCCCATGTATTCTTCCGGTGCTTCCTGCCATTTTATCCGCCTCCGCAATGAAAGGCAAATATCGATCCCTCGGAATTATTGTCGGATTGGTTGCAAGCTTCACTTTTTTTACTTTGACGTTAACTGCCATCGTGCATGCGACAGGCCTATCGCCAAATGTCCTTCGATACATTGCAATAACACTCATTTTTATCTTTGGACTTGTGATGCTACTTCCTTTGCTGTCGGACCGGTTTGCAAAGATTGCATCTCCCCTTGCTAATTTAGGTCAAAGCATCCAAGGGACAAGCCCTAAAGGGGGATTTTCGGGCGGCTTTATTTTCGGGTTAGCATTAGGTTTGCTATGGACCCCATGCGCTGGGCCTATCCTTGCAGCCATCACCACTTTAGTGGCCACCCAATCGATAACTTTAAGCACCATTTGGATCACTCTGGCTTACAGCATCGGCGCCGGCATACCCATGTTTATCATCGCCTATGGAGGGAGTAAAATTATCCAATCTTCCCGTTTTCTATCACAGCATTCAGAAGGGATAAGACATTTTTTTGGAGGCCTAATGGTCCTTACGGCTATAGCGATTGCCTTGCATTGGGATATAGTTCTGCAACAGCAGGTCAGCCTCATCATTCCTCCAGTCTTGATTGAAGACAATCCAACGGTCAAAAAAGAATTAGAGAAACTAAGCGGCCAGGAAAGCAATTTTTCTTTTAATGCTACTTCCCCCGGCTGGCAACATGATTATGGAAAAGCCCCTGAAATCACAGGCATTAGCAACTGGATTAATTCCCCTCCCTTATCCATTATGCAGCTTCAGGGAAAAGTGGTTCTCATTGACTTTTGGACTTATAGCTGCATTAACTGCCTGAGAACATTACCTTATCTGGAAAAGTGGTATGCCGATTACAAAAATAAAGGTTTGGTCATCATCGGCGTTCATACACCTGAATTTGAATTTGAAAAAGATCCAAAAAATGTTGCGGAAGCTTCATCCAGGTTAGGCGTTCTCTATCCGATTGCACAGGATAACGATTATAAAACTTGGCAAGCATATCACAACAATTATTGGCCTGCACATTATCTGATTGACCAACAAGGACATGTGCGCATGATCCATTTTGGAGAGGGAGGCTATATGGAAACAGAAAATGCCATACGGCACTTCTTGGGAATGTCTCCCCTGCATATGGAGGAACCCAAAGCATCTACACGGCGAATTACCCCCGAAACCTATCTGGGGACAGAAAGAGCCAGAAGCTATACAAATGAAAATATCATTAAGCCCAATGTAACAGCTGAATATCATTACTTTGCTTCGTTAAAGGATGATCAGGTGGGATTGAAAGGAAAGTGGAAGGCGGAAAGAGAGTTTATCCTGTCCGAAAGCAATGAAAGTGATTTGAGTTTAAATTTTCTAGCCAAAAGAGTGTACCTAGTTCTTTCAGGCTCAAGCAATATCCCCATAGAAGTAACCTTGGATGGAAAACCCTATAGCAAAGTCAAAATGGATGGAGCCCGCAAATATGACATTGTTGACACTGTCTACGGTCAACATATTCTATCCCTTAAATTACCAAAAGGCATTAAAGCCTACGCATTTACTTTCGGTGATGAATAGATGTAATTACAATCATTTATTTTTAAATTTAAATAAAATTTATCTAATTTTAAAGATTGTAAGAGAAAATTAGAATTGAGTTTACTGGGGGTAATTTATGATTGAAAATCAATTTGAGATTCCTCGAGATATATCGCCACAAGATGTGGTGAATCTATTTGAAGCATTTGAGAAGTCCAAATCAACCAATTCCTGGAAAAAACGCAAATATATTGTAATAAAAAATAACCGTTTAGCTCTTTCAAAACACAAAAAAGGGGAAGTCCCCCTTTCCACTCTCACAAAAATTGTCGATGGCGCTTTGAATTCCGGTATTCATAATTTCGAAAAGTATCATATTCAAAATGGATTTAAATTATTTCAAGATGATTTTAAACCCTCCCATCAATCTTTAATGAGAAGTGTTTTTCCCAATAAAAATACAGAAGAGCAAACCAAAAATGACTTAGAAGAGGCAAAGAGAATTCTTGAAACTGAAAGCGCTTTAAAAGTGAAAAATGATGCAAATTGGCTCCTCTCTCAAAGTTCTCAACATGGATATGCCAAGGCTTTGGAACACGAGGCTTCAAAGGGCAATGATGAAAACCTCCTATTTTTACTCTCATTAAAAAAACCCATTTCAGAAGAGTCTTGGCGTGATGTTATAAAGGCTGCGATGTCTAATGGCAAACTATCTACAGCACGTATTTTATTCACAAGACATGAGATGAATGAAAATATTCTAGGCCAAGCTTTAGTGGATGCCACTCAAATATCGGGCCATGATGAGAGGCATGGTTTAGTCAACGAAATTCTTGCAAAGGGAAAAGTGATTACTAAGGAGTATTTAGGTAAGGCTATAGTGAGGGCTTGTGAAATCGATACTCGTGATGAGGATCTTGTTCGATTACTTTTCTCTGATGGCAAGGAAATCTCTGAAGGTCATTTAGGTAAAGCTGTAGTGAATGCTGCTTATTCGGGCAACATGAGTTTAGTTTCATTCCTCCTAGGAAAAGGAAAGATTTCTGAAGAGGATTTTGGACGAGCTGTAGCAAACGCGGCCTTCTCTCCAATTAATTCGGAAAAACTGGTTCGTTTTCTTCTCCCAAAAGATAAAGAAATTTCTAAAAAGTTTTTAGGTCAAGCTGTGTATAGCGCTGCCAACCGTGGAAATGAGAATATTGTCCGTTTTCTTCTATCGGAAGGAAGAGAAATATCTGAGGATGATTTGATGATAGCTATACGTTATGCTGCTATGAATCAAGGCTATGAGAATATTATTCAATTTTTATTGCCACCTGGAAAAACAATCACTTCACATCACTTACCTGAGATTCTACAAGTCAGTATCAACAAAGAAAGCATTTTTAATTATCTACTTCCCGAGGGATACACAATCAATCGGGATGCATTAGATATTATATTAAAGGACAACCTTACATACCGGTCAGCAATTAAAGAAACGACTTTACTAAAACTTCTCAGTCATTCTGAAACTCCTTCACTTTCTAGCAAAACCAGTTTGGTTATTTTCGCTTCCAGTCATGGTTATGTTCGTCTGTTAGAGGAATTGAAAAGGGGTGAAAGTGTTACTGAGAATGTGAGAAAATCCACAGGATGAAAAAACTCCTATGATGACGCATTTAGATGTGGAGGCGAAATGATGCCTATAGAAAAACCATTAATTGAAGTTTATGGGTATAGTGATGATTTAGGAATGGCTTCAAATAATGTTGAAATTCATCATGAGAAAGAAACTGCAAAACCACTTTTGCAATCTTTTTTTGGATATTTTTTTACCATCATTAGCAAAGGATATTTAACAGATCGTTTAAAATTTAAATTTTTAAAAGACGATGATCGTTTTAATATTGCTATTCGCACACTCGATAAAAATAAAGGAACAGCCATTCTGAAAAACGGTCTTGGCCTTTGGGATAGTTTATTCTGGAGATATTTAACCGTGGATAGTGAAAATGGGGAAAAAAGAACTATTCTAGTGAATATTAGAAGCGCGCAAAAAAGGTTGGGGGTTCTCGGATTCTCAAGAACTGATGTCGATGAAATCCTTATAAATGGCAAAAAATTAAACAATACATTTGCAGAAGAAATTATTAACAAAGATATAGAAAAAAAAGTCAATAAGCATATCCCTAATCTTTATGATAAGAAAAAAATTATCAATCAACTTATGCAATGGATATTAAAAGGAGAAATCTCAGAAAAAGATTTAGACGATAGTGATTTTTGGTCTTGTACGCTCTTTCGGAACCCTCCCTTACAAAAAGATTATTTTTTATATCAAAAAGCCTTAAAAGAAATGAATATAACTACAAAAGAAAATGAATTCTTATTTATAAGAGAAATTTTAGAGAAAAAATATCCCTCTGAAAAAAATGCATTTGATCGAAAAACACGTCTAGAACAATTAAAAGAAGTGGTTCCTATAAGCCTCAAAGAGCAAAAGGAATTCGAAGATTTTCTAAAAGCAATTGATACAAGTCATCCTTATTATTCAGAATTAGTCGATTTTTCAAAAAATGATCAATTCGCTCAAATCTATTTTGAAAAAATTGAAAAAGGAAATTATACAGATGCCATTTCTTCTTATATAGACAAAAATGAAAATACTTTATTTGAAAAAGCAATCACAAGAAAAGCTGCAGCAAAATGGCAAGATAATCTTCAAGGTTGGAATAGTCAATTATTTATTAATTGGATTTCGAAAGGGGAAATTAAAAAAACAGATATAGATGAAATTTTAAAAGAGATCAACTTAGAAAGAAAATTTGGCGGAGGAGCTCACTGGGACCCGGCTTATATTACCCCATGTGATGATAAACTGATTGAAGAGGGAAAAGAATTATTTTTACTTAAACAAGCATGCAATGCATCAGATACAAAAGTAAATTTGAGAGAGAGCTTAAGGGAAAATTGGGATGCAGTAAAACACCTCAAAAATGAATTCTTAAAAAAAGAAAGCGATCCTACCCTTACATTGAGGGAGAACAGCATTGAAAGCTATAAAAAGGCAATCGAAAGATTTAAAATCCCTTAACTTGCGATTCGATCCGTCATTACTTCTCGCTTTGAGCTTCAAGATAAGCTTTGTAGAAACTAAGAGCATAAGATTTAACTTCGGATTTAGGTGCTGTATTCAAGTCAACAACAATACCCTCTCCCAAGTAATCTTGAATCGACTTAAGAGATGGAGAATATAGCTCGGCATCCAAAGCTGCAATGCGTGATTCAAGGGGCAATGCCATCTCTTCCGGTGTTTCAGAAAATCGAAGCCAGATTGCAGCCGTTAATAAACAAATCTTTGCCTTTTCTCCTTTTAAAATCTCTCGTTCTTTTTCTGAGGTTTTTCTGTCAAAATAGGCTTCTAAAAAGACTTCTTCTTGAAGAGGAGATAAATTAGAAAGTAAGCTGAAAAAGCTTAAATCAAAAAAAGGGTCTTCCAATGTTGCAGTCGTCCAATCAATGATATTGATAGCACCAGAAGAATCATCAATTAAAATATTAGATGGATTTAGATCCCCATGAGAAGGAACAAGCGAGCGTGAAGAAGTCTTGTTCAATACATTCTGAACCTCTTGATCAAAACCAGTGGGATAAGCAACACCGGCTCTGATAGCCTTTTGATAGTGTAGGCTTATCCTGTCTTTTAAAGAATATCTTGTCGGATAGGAATTGGAATAATGATGTAATTTCCTTACCATTGTCCCTAGTTGGAATAGCTGATGGTCATCTGGGTGATGTAATGGGCGTCCTTGGATAAACGGCATGACCATCAAGACGGCATCTTGATCAGAAAAAACACATCCGGGTGCAATGCCAAGTTTATTTCCAATGTTCAGGGCTTGAATCTCGTTTTTCCTCATTTCTTCTGAGTGGCTTGGCATCAGAGCTAGGAAACGAAGAGCGTATTTTTTTCCTTCAAATTCAAAAGAATACACCTTAGCTCGAGTCAACCCACCTTCAAGAGATTGAAACTGAGTACCATCATACCAGTTAAAAAAGGAGCTAGCTTCCTGTAGGGCTTTTATTTGTTCAGGCTGGGATTCCTTTAAAAGATCAGAATAGGAGTAATTCTCACCTTGAAGAGAATCACAAGTTAACACAAAGAATAATAAATATTTTAAATAATTAAACATAAGTGTGTAATGAAAATTTAAAAAGCTCATTTTACCATTTATTGATATTCGATACAATAAAACGACACACATAAACTTCTGATTTGGAAGCAAAAAACTGACGATGAAATTCTTGGATGGAGCTAGAGTCATAGGGAAATTCAGCTCAAAAATCAACTACTTTTCGGAATATACTGCTTCCAGCTGAATCTTGGACTTTTGGGCTGCTTCAAAGCCCCGGGGTTGAGAGATCGCAAGAGGCATTGTATTGACTTAATACTATGCCTCTTGCGATCTCTCAACCGCGGGAGCTTTCAAGCTAGCCCAAAATTCCAATATTCAACTGGAAGTAGTATATAAGGGCTTCCTACCGCTTCAGAAGCAGACTTTAGGAGAATTGCTTTTTTGATGGGCTTAGAGACAAGAATGGAACTTGACATGCATGCTGCTTCAGGCGATGATTAATTGCTATGTAGACGGAAATTTTAGGTTGAATTTTTTCATTCATACAAGCAGTTTACCTATTTCTATATCTCTTGGGTCTGTTTCGTAACCATCTGGATCATTGAAGGGCATTTTTACATATGCATGTTGGCAATAAAATTTGTATGCTTCTGGGGAAGATTGAATCAATAACATTTTAAAGCCTTGATGACATAGCCAACGTTCACAAAGTTTTAAGAACTGGCTTCCAAATCCGCGATTGTGATAGTTTTCATCTATTACAATAATCCGTAAAGCTGCTCGACATTCGGCCCAAAGTTGAAGATGTGTATAGCCGATGATGTCTGAATTTTTATAGAAGACAAAGTGAACATGATCTTTGTGCTCGAATGTCCAAACATAGGGATCAATATTCGATTTGAAAAAATATTTCTGCCTTAACGTTCGTACCGTAGCCCATTCTCTATCTGTTAAACCTTTCACCATGCGCCATCCATCAAAACCATCTTTTGCATCAATACTTGCCACAAAAGTGTCTTTTCCGTTGCAATACTGTAGAATATTATGAGGAAATTTAGCGGCTAATTCTACTTTGAGATTTGCATACGCTTGCGCATCGTCTTCATGAGAACGCATCCAATCGCGGAATTTTAAATACCGATTAATTTCGGGATCGCCTTCTTCATATACATGTACATTATGGGTTCTAATGTTTCTGCTTTTTTGAAAATAGCGACGAAAAGCAATGCCATATTCGCCTTTAGCTTCATATCCCAAGCCTTCCATTTCTTTGGTCGCTTTATCAACCTCTTGAATGTCCTTGACAACAGGAAGAATATCGATGATAGGTTTAGCATTTAATCCTGGTACAGATGTTGAGCCGATATGATGAATAATTATGCAATTATTACCTAAAGCTTGCTTGATTAATGTTGCCTCTGATGCAAACATTTCGGGCCATGATAAGTTGTATGCAACAACTTCGATATTTCTTTTCATGTCATGTGGCGTACTGGAAAGTATCATGATCGTTCCATCCATTCATCACGATTTAAACGATATAAAACATGGCGCCTTAATATATGGCCTTCCGCAAGCTTAGGATGGTTGAAGTCATCTACAGGATCGTGATGCAGTCCTATTCTTTTCATGACTTCTATTGAACGACGATTTTGAACTGCTGTGAAAGAAACGATTTGGTTGAGGTTGAGAGTCTCAAATCCATACCTAAGGGCCTCTAAAGCTCCTTCTGTAGCATATCCCTTTCCCCAAAAATCATAAGCTAAACGCCACCCAACCTCAACAGCTGGTGTAAAATGAGCGTTAAATGATGGCTCAGAAAGACCTATGAAACCGATAAAATCAAAAATCCCTGGAACAGATACAGCCCACAATCCCCATCCTTGTTCTTGTAATTTGGTAGAAAGACGTTTAGCAAGGTCATCGCTTTCATGATGGCTTAGTATTGATGGGAAATACTCCATGACACGCGGATCTGAATTCATTTTAGCAAAAGGCTCAAAGTCTTCTTCACGCCAAGGTCTAAGAATCAAATGTTCTGTTCTAATCGTCATCAAGAATCTCTTTTTCAATAGCAATAAAAACCTCTACTTCCTTAGGTAATCCAGAAGTAAATTTTTCTCCGTAAAATTCATAATCACCGGTATACGTCCGCTTCAATTCTGTTTGCCAAATGTTTCCCCAAGTTTCGATCAAGCTTGTAGGATATTCTCCAATGGCACGGAAAACAGCATATGATCCAGCAGGAATTGTTTTTGCTATCATTCCTTCCGGAATATTGCCTAAAGAAATCACAGGACATCCTATCACTAGTGAATATGGCTGTGTATAATCGCCCTCATAATCACAGTAGAGAGCGATGACCTCATTGGATGCCTTATTTGGAATTTTATTAATGATATCTTCGCCGTAAAACTGTCCCCACAGGCGTGGAATGTCTTGAGGGCCATCTTCAGGAGCGTTCGATGTTCTGCATTCGATTCCTATTACATTTATGGATGGCTTTAGAATGACTGTATAATCTTTCATGATATCTTCCTGATTAATGTGGTTTTGAGTGGCATAGAGAGACGTAAAATCACTCATAAAACAACTGATGACAAAGATCATTGCAAGTAATAGGAAAATGGTTTTGTTTTTCATCGTTTACTCAGTTGTTAAAAAAATCCGAAGAAGACAATCGGTATGACTCGCTTTTCCTTCTCTAAATCGAAAGGGATGATAGCAGAAATCTTGATCTTTATCATCAACTTTCAGCAGGTATAAGCAACCATCAACAAAAGCTCATAAGTTTGTAGCAAAAGAATATGAAGCTCACACATTAACAGGAGATATTATTGGCTCTATAGTAGTGAAAGAAAAGGCATTCCTGAAGAAGGGGAGACGATGGCAACTTTATCGCCTGGCTTTAGTGAAAATGGCTGCTGAAATTTCATTCTTTCGCTACTCCTTATCTCAGTTAAAATTCATTCTAAACCAGTCAAATTGTCTAACGGCTGTTAGACTTTTTTGCTAAGGATAAGTGCATTGTGACCCCAAGGGATGGAAAAAATAGGTAAATCGCCTAATTGTGCCACAGCTTGTGGCACTTTTGTATATGCTTGATAAAAAGCCTTCATCCTAAACATGTTACACCTTGAGAATCCCTCGACACCAGGGAACTCATTTTGAAGCTCTTTAGCCGCCTTTTCCAATATGTTGCTGCCCCAGCCCCCTTTTTCTTGTTTTTCAAATATTTCTTTCCCAATCTCCCAGTAAAGTTTGATTAACTCACTATTAACCGTGACGGCGGCTTTAATCTGAGCTGATCGAATTTTAGCCTTCAATGAGGTAATAAATTTTGTATATTCAGCGGGGGATACACCTCCCTTTTTGATGGCTAGGCTGGACTTTTTAGGCATTGGAAGTTCCTTTTGAAAACATTAAATCTCTCATGAGTAGCTCCATTTGATAATGTGGCACAGGATGCCAGCTTGCAATGAATTCTGCGACGATCTTAAAACCTACTTTTTGGTATACATGAATAGCTCTTGCGTTTGTGGCTTCGGGGTCTATTAGAACCCGCTTCATATGAGAAAACTGACTCCTTAAGAATTCTTTGATCATAGGCACAGCTATTCCTTTCCCCAGATAATTGAGATCGCAAATGAACAAGTCCAAAGTGGTCGCATCTTCGCCTTCTGGAGAGGTGATCAAAAAGGCAAAAGGGGTATCTTTGTCATAGCCGATCCAGTAAGTAGTGGTGGATTCTCCCAAAAAGAATTTTTCTAGGCCGTTTAAAGTGTTTTGCAAACCTACCCCATGCATCCATTCTTTAATGTGCTTTTGCTCAAACCATCGATATAACAGGTCCCTTTGGGAAGATTCAGCAGGAGTAAAGCGAAAAACAATGTTCATAGTTCTTTAGTTCTTTGTTGCAGAATGCTCTTCTATTTTTTTGGGATTTTTTGTATTCCACGCATATCAGCACCTTTGGGTTTGCTGCTGCGTGCTGTGCTTTTTAGTGAATCTGTGTGCATTGTGTGTGCATCGACAGTTTTTCCGTTTTTAGAACGATCCACTAAATAAAACCTAACTTGTTGTTGAAGAATAAGCTAGAAAAGTGGGGCAAGTAGGATTTGAACCTATGACCAGCGGGTTATGAGTCCGCAGAGTTCCCTCACTTCACAGCAGTTATTCACTGCTCACAACAAAAGGATAGCACGAGTTTGGGCTAAAGTTCAATTGCCAAGTGATGTGATTTGTTGATGAAAATAAGATGGCACTGTGCCATCAGTGTGCCAGAAAATTCCAATTCTCAAAAAACTTCAAGAAGTTATTGCATTGGTGATTTTTCTTAGATAAAATCTTCCTTTCCTGACTGCAAACATTCAGTTTTCCTAAGGTGATATGAAAAACAAAATTAAAGAAATTAATTTAGAAATTGAAAATCGAATAGAAATGGAAATCGTCGTAGACGCCTATAATGAATCAGAAAGAGCTATGGGCTGGTACTATTATCTACAAGATAACTTGAACGTACCTTTCAAAGCAGAGTGTATTCTTTCAGTTAGCACATCTCCTTTGAAATTAGGTGAAATCATTGAAGTGATTGCTATGGCTAGCGAAGAAACCTGTGAATACGACATGCTTGTCACAATAAAATGGAAGAATGAAGAAACGCTTTGTGTGCCACTAAAACAACTTAAAGGCGTTAACGTTGATGATACAACTGAGCAAGCCTTGAACGATTGGTCGTATTGGATTTCTCAGGGGTATTCCTTTTGATTAAGACTCTTACTTTCAAAATTATGTATAGAGGGAAACTTAGCTAAATATGAATCAAATCATGAGGCATGGAGCTTATGGAATTGTAATTCAAGGCTCTAAAATTCTTCTGACTCAGAAAAAATCAGGACCATATAAAGAGTTGTCATAAGCTGTGTCACAAGTTTGTCATAAGTTGCGACATGAATTTGTCACAAGTTTATCATATAGCGGCGGTCATTGGTTGAGCCTTCTGCTTTTAAAAGACCTATTTCAAGCAAATGTTTTAATTCTCGCTGGAGAGTCCTTTTACTTGTTTCAGGAAAAAGAACTTGAAATTCTTTAATAGAAAACCCTTTTTCATCTAAAGCTTGTTCAAGAGCTTCTTTTTCTCTTTTGGAAAGTTGATGTTGAATACTGAGAATGTCTAGTTTCATCACCTGTTGGCCACGATTCTGAACTTCTTGCAACTGAGTCGCTAATCCATTCACAAAATACTCTAACCAAGAAGTCATATCCATATCGTTTTCTCGGACGGATCCAGTCTTTTGTAAAAAGAAATCCTTGGTCGGTTGATTGTCCTCCACCTCTAGGATAAAAGATAGTTTTATCAAGAACAAGTTGCCATCGATTTTCATTTTCTTTTGAAACTTCAACTATGGTTGCTTCCATTTCTTTGAGATATGAATCTTCAAGATATTCGAGTTTAGTCATATTATTGGCCTGTATTATTAGAAATTTTTATTAAAATTGATTCAATATCTCTGATATCCTCTTTTGAAGTATTTCAAGATGTAATAAATCGAATTTCACTTTTTTCTTGGTCCCAAGGATAACAGAAAATTTCATCTTGGATGAGTGGAATCCATGATTTGGGCGCAGTAAAAAATATTTGCCCCTGTTCCAGTGGGAACAATGAAAACCTTACATGTAGCTTTGAAATTTTCCTGAATTAATTTCTAAGCATCTTCGGTCCATAAATCAGACCCGTAAGAAGGCGCATAGCCCTCATTAGCCGCAGAAATCGCTTGTAAAACTAAGGGATGAGCTGGCGACCAGTTATCGCTGGCAAGGTAAAGTTTTTTTCTGGACATGGTAATTTTCCTGGTAAGACAACCAAATATACACGAAAAAAAGGCGAATTGATCGGCTTTGCTATAGGTAAATATGGCGTTGACCTTTTTGCTGGAGGTACAGTTGTAAAGAGTGTTGCAGTTTGTCGTAAATTACGGACGGCTAATAGGCTTTGCACTCTGGAAGCAATGAGCGTTTCCAAATCCAATAAAAAAGCGATTGCTAAGTCTTCGCTAAAACATGCTGCTGATAGAAAAACCTATTTTCAGAATATCAAGCTTGAATTAGATAAGCAAAACAAGCATATTCCTGGAAGACATAATTATGATCCGACCAAAAGTATTTTTGAGAATAAAGATCCTCAAGCATTGTTAAAAAAATATGCTGGAAAGGGAAAACCTTGCAGAGGAAATATTGGAGAAGCAGGTTATCAAGAAGTTGTAAATTTTGAAGAATCTATAGGATACCATGTTTGCGATCAGACAGGGGAAAAGATTCCTACTACATGGGGAAAAATTCACTATTCTAAAAATGGGGCGCATATCGTACCCATGAGGCCTAAAAAATGAAATTATTTCAAACAAATCAGAATTTAGCAACTTACTCTGAAAACTCTCTTGCTTTAATAACCCCTTTCGGGATTTGTGCATCTGAGTTTGAATGCCCTGGCATGATCACCCCACCCCCATCTCAGAAAGAACTAACAGAAAGAGGAATTCTTCTAACTACTTGGGAAAACCTTTCTTATCAGATGGAATGTTTAAGAACGCCTTTTCGTCCCATATTATCGAATGACATGTATATAGATGAATGTTTCGCTTTCATTTGGCGAGTCGAAGTTAAGAATAAGATTTCCATCTCTTGGAAATGTTGTTTAGATTCCCAAGCTGGAAGCTGCGAAACAGGAGAGAGTTTAGTGTCTTGCATCTTCGAAAATCAAACCCATACGCTTTCTATTGGAACAGAAGATGAAGAAAAGCTAGATCATCGAGCTGAAAAAAATCAGTGGATGCCTAATCGATTAACAAATCACATTAATGAAAAAAATGTTCTTTGTTTAACCAGTGGGTTAAAAGTAAATTTTGACAACCTATTACCAGGCGATCGCATACAGATCCATTTTTTAGTTGCGTGGTCTAATGTAGAAAAACGGGCTATATCCACATGGACAGCTGTTGACCAATCCTACAATAAAATTCTTCAAGGGTCTGACTTTTTTTAATCGCTTTTATTCAATTTTGTCTTCTTTATTCGATTTGCTAGGAAGATAAAAATTCCTCAACCCATCATTCCCTATTCTCTTATTCTATATGCATAAACCCTTGCTAAAATGTGATTTTTAAGTTACAATAAAAGTATGATATACAAAATTGCAATCTACCAAACAGATACGGGAAAGCGGCCATTTAGCTTGTGGTTGAAAGAGCTGAAAGACAATCTGGGCAAGGCAAAAATCCGCCTTAGACTCGATCGTTTGGAAATGGGCAATTTTGGACAATGTGAACCAGTGGGTGATGCGGTATTTGAACTCAAAATCGATTTCGGACCAGGATACCGTGTCTATTTTGGAAAAACAGATGCTACATGTGTGCTTTTGCTTTGCGGAGGAGATAAAAATTCGCAGAGAAGCGATATCCAGAAAGCAAAGGCTTATTTTACGGATTATCAATCCAGAGGAGACTATAATGAATAAAAAGCACAAACGCAGTATCGACTACCACGATGAGCTCCTAGAAGACTTAAAAGACCACGATGAAGCTGTTGCTTATTTAAATGCAGCTCTTGAAGAGAGCTTGCTTGGTGATGAGGAGTCTCAAGAAATCTTACTCAACGCTCTACGTAATGTAGCTGAAGCTCAAGGAGGCCTTGGAAAACTAGCCAAGAAAACTCATGTCCGAAGAGAAGTATTATATCGCGTTCTTTCTTCTGAAGGTAATCCGGAGCTGCGCACATTCACTAGCTTGTGTCAAGCAATGGGATTAAGCTTACGCTTCTGTTAAATCAAATTCCAGTCCTCAATTTATGATTTTTTATCCATCTATTGATCGATGCTTTTTTGCAAATCATCTAGTCTTTTATAGATATCTTCGTGAAATCCCTTACCCAAATAGATAGGGAAAGAAGAGCGATCTAAAATCCGAATGGGCTTCGGAGAACTTGTCAAAAAGAAACGGTTAGCTTTAGGCTGGTCTCAAGAGGAACTCGCTTTTCAAGCCGGATTGCATAGAACTTATATTGGTCACGTGGAAAGAGCTGAAAGAAATTTGTCATTAGAAAATATTTTTGTATTGGCAAAAGCTCTCAAATGCCATCCCCATGATCTCATCCCAAATCCACCATAAATTTAGCTGTATTTTCCTTTATTAGATTTAACCCTCTATCATTTGAATCAAATTTTTACTTTGTCTAATCAATGATTTGATCTCAAGATGTTGTTTTAAAGCCTCTTGAGTGTTTAGACCGTGTTTATAAGCAGCTTGACGGGCACGCATTTTTCCTTCTTTTGTTTTTGGCCCTTTCGATTTGCCTCCATGCATATGACAAGTAGTCCTTCCACGAACCGCCCATTTCAAGCACTGTTTCTTTGACCTTTTACTTCTTGCCTTGCATTGCATAGAGTGATCCATGGGGTTCAATTGCAATATTTTTTTAGATCCCCTCTTTAGGAGATGGAATAGGAGAAAAATTTTAGGCAACAATTGCCTGACCATCATTGTGAACATGAACAACCTGAACGGTTTGTTGACCACCCGATCGATATTTTGACAACGCTTGTATCGTCTGATTGGCAGTATTGAAAAGTTTATTGGCTAAAATAAAGAATCTCTCAATATGATAAAATCCTTGATCAGGTAAATTTGCCAATGAACAACATCAGCACTATCATCCGGACATACACATGCAATCACCTGTTCAGAGCAAAATTTCGCACGTAAGTTCTTTTCAGCATCTTCTGAAGGTTCTTCGTAAAGAATACTGCTCATTTCTGCAAGTACTTGTACTAGCGGCTGTAAAGGCGCATTCATCAAAAGTCCTGCCAAAGTCGTCAATGCCTGATCAAAGGAAAGAGGTTCACCGTTTGCATCAAGAAGTGTAACAAGATTAATTTTTTTATTGACGGTCAAAAAACTCATCTATTGACACTCCCGGTCGATAATAGAGGTTATATTGCACAAAAAAGATAATACTAGATTCATTGGCTATTCTTGATCTCCATCAGAGATATTTAGTTTTTGAAATAGTTGTATGAGTTGTTGCTTTTCTTGTTTGGTGATAACATTAAAAAATTTGACATCTTCGTGTTCTACAGCGGGTAAGGCATTAGTTAAAGTTGTATGGCCTTTAGAGGTAAGTTGGGGATGTTTAGCCCTGGCATCTGTTGATTGTATACGCTCAATCAATTTTTTGTGCTCAAGCCCTTTTAGAATTTGAGAAGTGGTGTTTGGGTCAAGGGCGGCCAATTTTCCAATAGCCGCTTGAGTAGCAAGTTCTCCATTCCTAGTTAACCAACCTATTGTTGCCAGCACCACGAATTGAGGGTGAGTTAATTCAAAAGCTTTGAGGACAGTCTCAATAGCGCTGCGCCATGAAGTACTAATATGCCATAAGAGAAATCCAGGACTTTGTTTGGGCCCTTCGTGAATGCTAATCTTTTTAAAATTGACTCTTTCATTCATTGAGCACCTTCATGTTCTTTGCGATCAGCTCGAAGTCGTGATAGAGAATTTCAAAAGAACCTCTTCGGAATGGAAAACCCCATTTCTTTTTATCTTTTATGAAGTTGAGGTCTTCTAACAGAGGCTCAATAGGCACCTCTTTTGATTTAAGAAATTTGATGTTTCTGCGCCAAGGAATAAAATCCTCGCTCATTTCAAAAGTATATGGCTCTCCTTTGTCCACAATCCCAATTGCAGTAAAACAGCGGCAAGCATCTTTTTTCCCAAAACTATAAGTGGGAGAATAATAGATTAACCAATCCCCTTCAGACATATATTTTAAAGTGCCTATTTTTCCGTGACAGACTTGAGCAAATCCATCTTTAACCCCTCTTTGAACGTGTTCGTGAGAGGCAACTCCTATCCAATATTTTGTCATCGATTTGTCTCAGATAATTTATAAATTCTAATTCTATGTCCATCTGGATCAAGAACAACAAAAGTGCGTCCAAAATCCATGTCGGTTGGTTTCTGACAAACAGTCACATGCTTTTTTCCCCATTCCTCATATAAGGCATCTACATCTTCAGCTGGAAAGCATATCTCTAATGCACCTGGCGTAGCCTCAATACGAGGTTCAGCCGTATATTTGGACCAAAGGCCAAGCATCACGCCGTTCTTAAGGGCAAACATGGCAAAAGTAGATGATTCTTCAATCGGTTGAATTTCAAAAAGATCCTGATAGTAGAGACCACTTTTCTGGGGATTTGAGACAAAAAGAAGGACAAAGCCTAAATTTGGTGTGAACATGAGGTGCTCCTAATTTGATTCATGAATTAGATAATACGTATACGTACTATATCAGTCAACAGAGAAGTGTTTTTAAAATAGACAAAAACGTCTTAAATAGACTATACTGTCTATAAAAGGAGTTTCGGAATGAATGAGCTAGAGCGTTATAACCCAATCGCAGAAGCTATCAGTCTTCTACTTTTTCCTCATGCTGAAGTGGTTGTTCATGATCTTTCCACCAATTGTATTGAAGCTATTTTTAATAATCTCTCCAAGAGAGCAGTAGGCGATGAGTCCTCATTAGATGAGCTAGATAAATTGCCTGATACTCAAGACGTGTTTCCCCCTTACTTTAAAATTAACTGGGATGGGAGAAAAATGAAGTCGGTGACAGCTGTTTTACGCAATCAGCGTCGAAAGGCAATTGGCTTGTTATGTATAAATCTCGATATTTCTAAGTGGGAGGAGATGCATCATTTCATCCTTGATGTGATTAAACCAGCAATGGAGATGCCTGATTTTCTCTTCAAGAATGATTGGAGAGAGAAAATCAACACCTACGTTTCTTCCTATCTTAAGCAACATGCTTTGCGTTTAGAATCTCTTGATAAATCTGAAAAAAAGAAATTGCTTAATGCTCTCCATAAAGAGGGCGCCTTTAACACAAAAAATGCAGCCTCTTATGTCGCTGATGTTCTGCAAATTTCAAGAGCCACAGTTTACAATTATTTGAAGGATAAATCATGAAAATACCGCCTTTTAAATTAGAAGAATTTTGGAAAAAATATGAGTTCACAGCTCCCTATCTACTTTGTTGCTCTGATGCAGAGAGTTGGAAACTTAATGAAATTCTAGAGCTGGCTGACACTGAGGCTAGAGCGATTTGGGAATCTTTAAACTTAGGGTATACCGAATCTCCTGGATTGCCTCTCTTACGCAAGGAAATTGCCAAATTGTATTCTCACATTGATAGTGAACAAGTGCTGACTTTTGCAGGAGCGGAGGAGGGTATTTACTGCGCAATGAGAACTCTTATAGAGCCAGGAGATCATGTTATTGTGATTGATCCCTGCTATCAGTCGCTAAGAACTTTACCGGAATCCTTCGGCGCTCATGTTACAGGTATTCTGCTGGATCCTGAAAAGAGATGGCGGTAGAGTTTGGAAGATTTGGAAAAAGCTTTCCGTTCTAATACTAAGTTGCTTGTCTTGAACTACCCTCATAATCCTAGCGGGGCTGTTTTAGAAAGAGAAGTGTTTGAAGGTTTGATCCTGTTGGCGAGAAAGCATGGGGCTTATGTCTTTTGTGATGAAGTCTATCGCTATCTTGAGGTTGATGAAGAGGATCGGCTTCCTTCCATAGCTGATGCTTATGAGAAAGGAATCACTTTAAATGTAATGACCAAGGCATTTGGTCTTGCGGGCCTTCGTATTGGTTGGCTTGCAACTCAGAATGCTGAGTTTATTCAAGAAGTGGGTTCTTATAAGTTATACACCTCGATTTGCAATAGTGCGCCGAGCGAGATCTTGGCCCTCATTGCTCTCCGCGCAAAAGACAAGATTCTAAAAAGGAATCGGGAAATCATGCTTAATAATTTAGAAATTCTTGATTCTTTCATGCAACGTCATCAGAAACTTTTGTCGTGGGATCGTCCACAAAGTGGTACTATGGCTGTTGTAAAACTTTTGCTTCCTGTCTCAATAGAGAAGTTTACAAAAGAGCTGGTTGAAAAAATGGGGGTTTTAATTATGCCTGGGCCTGTTTTTGACCTAGCAGGGAATTTTTTCCGGATCGGATTTGGAAAGAAAAACATGAGAGAAGTTTTAAATCATTTTGAGCAATTTTTAAAAAATTATGCAAATCAAATGGGATAACTCAAATTGATGAAAATTATATCTCGTAAACAAATTGAACAAATTATATCGATACCAGCCGTTTTTCAATCTATAGAAGAGGGTTTTGTCCTTTATAGTCGTGGAGAAACAGTTATTCCTCCTGTGGCTTCCCTACATTTTGATCATCCCCCTGGAGATTGTCACATTAAGTATGGCTATGCAAAAAACGGAAAATATTATGTCATCAAAATCGCTTCGGGATTTCATGATAACCCTAAAATAGGGCTTCCAGCAGGAAATGGCCTGATGTTGCTGTTTGATAAAAGTACCGGTGAGTTGCTTTCTGTTTTACTTGATGAGGGGTATTTAACGGATATTCGCACGGGTGCTGCCGGATGTATTGCAGCAAAATACCTAGCCTCAAAGAACGTTTCTTGTGTTGGGATTATCGGTACAGGTAGCCAAGCTTTTCATCAGCTCAAATTGCTAGAGTTTGGGACAAAATGTCGACGAGTAATGGTTTGGGGTCGCAATGAAGATAAAGCAAAAAAATTGAGAGATCATCCAGATTTACGTGAATGGTACGTAGAGGTTGAAAAAGACTTAAATGCGCTTACAGCTGCTTGCAATCTGATTGTGACGACAACGTCTTCCTCTAAACCGCTTTTATTGGCTCATCAAATTCAACCAGGTACTCATATCACAGCAGTAGGAACCGATGACTTTGGCAAACAGGAGCTTGATGCTGAAATTTTTATGAAAGCAGATAGAATTGTCGTCGATAGCCGCAGTCAATGTATGCAATTCGGTGATGTCTCTTATGCGATAAGACAATCTTTGGTTAAGGAAGAGCAATTGATAGAGCTAGGAGAAATAATAGAAGACAGGGCATTAGGAAGAAATTCAGAAACAGAGATTACAGTTGCTGATTTGACAGGAGTAGCGATCCAAGATTTGCAAATTGCAGCAGTAGTATTTGACCAGATCGCTAAGTCAATGGGATGAAATAGGCTGCTTTTTTGCTATGCAGTGGAAGGTTCGCGCTGGATTTTGGTTCATCGTTTTGAAATCAAACTGCTCAAACCACTGAATATCAAATGATTTTAATAGATTCATGATGGCTTGTGAGGTGTAGTGGCGGACAGTTAGATTTTCATTCGTTGTATAAACACCCCATATTCCAAATCGCTGTAACCCAGAGGCATATTTTTCTCGATATCTGGAGTGATCGCAGATAAGAAAATCTGTAATGTATAGTGTCCCATTTGGTTTGAGAACGCGTCTGATTTCACCGATCAGTGATTCCAATTCCTTTTCGTTGGTTATACAGCAAAGAACGGTCGACATCACAAGAGCGTCAACAGATTCATCTTTGCATGGGATTACCCCAGCTTGCTCTAACAATCTCAGGTCCAAATCAGGGTTTTCATTAAGCCCTCTTGTGATCATATTTGGAGCGAAATCAAAACCAATCAGGTTGTGATATCCAGCAGCTTTTAAAAGGCGCATCATTCGACCATAACCGCATCCATATTCGATAATTTTGGCGGTTGATGATAAAAATTGAGAGAGTTTGTCTAGGTAGAGAGGGTCCTCAAA
Source organism: Parachlamydiaceae bacterium (assembly GCA_025451995.1). Taxonomy (GTDB): domain Bacteria; phylum Chlamydiota; class Chlamydiia; order Chlamydiales; family Parachlamydiaceae; genus JANWJE01. The sequence continues at coordinate 45,238 of JANWJE010000086.1, forward strand.
TATCTTTTTTGCTCCGATATCATTCCAATATTGTTGTGCTAGCACGATAACTCCCTAAGAACGAGAAAGAACAGGTTCCTGTTCAATTTTTGGTTCCCAAATGCGCTTATGCAATTTTTTGTTAGCTGAGATTAAAGTCTTCATAGGCTCATCATGAGGCAACTGACTATCTCTATAGTGTTCCATAGCCAATCGAATCCATTCGACATCTTTTACTTTTGGCTGAGACGCACTTACAAATTTTCGCACCCAAACTGCTCCATCTGCAAGATTTTCGACAATGGCATCGCTTAACGATTCTACAAAGGGGTGGACCCAATTTTCTACAGCTACACCTAACAGCGTCGTTTTGCTTTTATTGTAGTGGGAATTTATTGGAGCAAGAGTAACGATAGGAATTTTATGGAATTTGGCCCACATCATTTCAGCGCCTACGCCTAAGCCTCGTCGATCGCGTGCATCTACAAAAACAACATCGCTGCAAAAGACCTGGGTCATATCTCGTCCAAATACAGAACGCTGATCTGACAGATCATCCGATCGAAAAGCAGGGTTAAGAAAAGAAACTTCATATTCTGACAAGGTTTTCTTTAAAAAAAGCATATCCGCATCTGTCCAGAACGACTCGTCTGCTCTCTCATGACCTTTCTTAATACTTCCGGCCAGATAAATAGAAATTTTATTGTCCATAATTCCTCTATGAAAGTTAAAGATTACAGTATGAAAACATTTCTCTCAATGTCAAGGTGATAGACTATTTCCATAGTGAAAATTTTCTGGTCAATTCCGATACTTTTTCCCAGTCGCCAAATAGGACAATCCCATAATAAATAAGGTCCGCTTCTTTGGTTTGCTTCGTACGCTCTATTTGCTCTAGATAAGTCCCAACTGTCATTGTGTCGGTGAAATCTACACATTGAATCCCTGTTTGCTGAGCCGCTAATCTTAGCGCTCTGATTTTATTTGAGTTGGCTTTTAAAATCATGAAAGGCATTTCTGATATGTTGGGATGGACTCCCTCATCGGCATCGATGTAATTGGTCAAGCGTAGAGGCTCTTTTCCAATATCGGATCCAAAACCGATGCACATGTGAGCAAGGGCATTCATAATGACACCAGGCTCAATTTTTTCGTTCATGACAGCGACTAATTTATTTGCGAACATACAGAGCTCCTAAAGTTCAAATCGGTTAAAACTATTCTTCCAGTTGAGTTCAACGGCTTCCATAGCAAGAGGAAGATCCTTACATGTCAAAGCATCAATAATCTGTTTGTGCTCGTCGTAAGAAAGGGAAGCATTTTTTATTTTGTCGAAGTAATAAAGATCTAATCTCTTTAGTTTTGTTTTTATTTCAGAGATGATTTTCTCAAGTTCGTGATTTTGAGATAATTTTATATACACAGAATGAAACTCATAATCGGCTTCTAACGCTGCAAGACGGTCTTTTTCTTTCATCTTTTGAAGGAAACGCTCATTGGCCTCAATCATATTCTGAATATGTTCATCTGTGATTGATCCGAAGGCTTGGCTTAATCCTAAACGTTCCAACGTCCACACGATGGAATAAAGATGAAAGGCATTGTGGAAATCAATCGAACTGACGAGTGTTGATCTATTGGGTTTTGTCTTTACTAAGCCTTCATCTTCAAGGCGCAGTAATGCTTCGCGGATAGGCGTTCGACTCACTCCTAGCTGTTCTGCTAGCTCTTTGTCTCGTAGTTGAGCTCCAGGAGATAAGGTTCCGTCTAAGATCCAATTACGAAGTTTGACATACGCTTCTTGACGGACAAATGTGCGTTGGATTTTACTTTCCATTTGATGGCCTTTTTCTTGTGATATGTAATATATCACTTATAATATTTAACGTAAACTGTAAAGTGAAGTGCGAGAAAGTGCGTGGAATTCCTTGGCTTTAAATCCCAATGGGCAGTAAGATAGTTGCTATATACAACTATCTGATTTAATATGGAAAAATTTTCAGACGAAAAGATTGACCTTTTGAGACATAACGCTAGGGGTGTCGTAAGGGAACTGGGGCTTCTAAACGATGCTTACTTCGAAATTGGAGTCACTTTGGCGGAAAGGCATCTCCTCATTGAACTCTCCTCTAGTTCCTGTCCTACAATGGGCGAGGTTGCTGAACGTTTACTACTCGATAAATCTACTGCCAGTAGATTGATCGCTAAAGCAATTAAAAAGGGATATATCAAATCGACGCTTGATGCAAATGACAAAAGGAAGCGATTTTTACATTTAACCGAGATTGGAAGAAAAACTCTTGAAGCTTTCGAACCCATCGCATTTAACCAGACTAAGCAAGCTCTTTTGACATTATTGCCTGAAGAGATGGAACTGGCTCATCAAGGAATTGCCCTTTATGCAAAGGGACTTAGAACTTCTCGCCTTCAAAATCAAGCTCCTCACGTGATGTTAAACGAGAAAGGTGTTGTTTCTGAAAATCTTGGAGATATTTCTATCAAGCTATCTCAGAAAGGGCTTTCACTAACATTGTTTAAACAAGAAGATGAAAATTCACTCTATGACATATTCCGAAAGGTCGTTGATTCTGGAGTTGAATTTCCCTACGAATCCAATTCGATTCAGGAATTTTATCGTCAATTCTTTGCCCCCTCATCAAAGGTCTATGTATGCCGTTTTTCGAATGAAGTAGTGGGCGGCTTTTATATCAGACCAAATTTTTCTGGTAGGTGTGACCATATTGCCAATGCAGCTTACATGATAAAAGACTCTCATCGAGGACAAGGAATTGGCACATTGCTTGTAAATGCATCGCTGGAAATTGCTAAAAATTTTGGATTTCAATCGATGCAATTCAATATGGTGCTCAGTCAAAATGTCATAGCTATGAAGCTTTATGACAAGCTTGGGTTCAAAATCATCGGTACTATTCCTCAAGCCATTAGAAATCCGGATGGAAGCTATCAAGATGGATATGTTCTATTTCGGATGTTAAACAATTAATAAGGAGATTTTTGTGTCTGAAGAAAAAGAAATTGTTTCAAAAGAAGATACATTCGATAAATTAGAAATACGTATAGGGCGTGTCCTGAGTGTTGAAGAAGAACCAGCCGCCCCTAAAAAATCCTATAGGTTGAAAATCGATTTTGGAAAGTTTGGAATCAGGACTAGTGTTGGAAGATTTGCTCAACATTCTCCTGAAGAAATCAAGGGAAAGCTTGTTATGGGCATTCTCAATTTTTCTCCAAGACAGATTGGAGATACTACCTCAGACGTTTTGACTTTAGGAGTTCAGTTTCCAAAGGCAGAAAGCGGAGAAGCCACTTTCATTACCCCATTTGCTGAAGCTAAGATTGGTGGAAAGCTGTTTTAAAAGTACAATGAACGATTGTTTTTAGGAGCATTAAATGCCTGAAATTGAGGAAAACCCAGAAGGACAGACCATTAAATCGGAAAACTTTTCTAAGAAAAACATGGAAAAGCGTTCTTTTACTGGATGCGCCTTCAACAGCTGCGATTTTTCTGAAGCTGTTTTGAGGAACGCAAAATTCTGCTCATGCACATTCTCGAATTGTAATTTCAGTCTCGTCAAGCTAGATGGCTGTCGCTTGCAGGACATTCTCTTCTTGGATTGCAAAATCACTGGAGCCGAGTTCTTCAAGTGCGATAAAACGTTTTTCTCTGCAAACTTCAAAAATTGCCTGCTTCAATATTGCAATTTCTCCGATTTGAATATGAAAAATTGCTCTTTCAACGGAAGTCAATTAAAGGACAGCCATTTTACAAATACGATATTGAAAAGCGCAGATTTCAGCGGTGTCGATTTGTTGGGAACTGTTTTTCACAATTGCGACCTTTGCAACACAGATTTTTCCAGCAGCACGCAATATGATATCGATCCGCGGACGAACAAAATCACGAAAGCGAAATTTTCATTTCCTGAAGCGGCCGGATTATTGCGCGCTTTTGATATCACGCTTGTTTAACTTAAGCATCAATCATCGGCAAGACAGACTGTGCCAAGGTTAAAAAACGGCTGGCGTCGAGGTGGTCTTCAGCTTGCCAGCATGAAGCTAGAATGAGGCGGACATAATACCATTCAACAACATCTTGAAGCGAATAGCCGAAATAGTCGGCTAGGAATTTAAGGTCGTAAACTGGATCTTCGACGCATGCCCAAATTTCATGAATCGGATCGCCTATCACGCCCTTCGGATCGATAACCACCCATTCATTCCCGTTGGATAGGATGTTCTCTTGGTGGAGGTCTCCATGGAGAAGAACTTTACGGCTGGAATCTTTTTTTATGAGCTTGTTTTTCAGCTTGCGAGATCTCTTCAAATGATCTTTGGGAAGGTCCCATTCTTTGTCAACGGCGGCAAGCCATTCCTCAATCTCAGGAAATCCCTCCTTTGATGGAAGAGGCGCTTGATGCAGTTTCTCCACGACTTTGCAGGCAATCTCGATTCTTTTCTCTTTTGGAAGGTTATTTTTTAAAAGATCTCCAGGAATGGCCCGCTCCAGCAGAAGAGCCCCTTCTTTGCAGCCGAGCACTGAGACTGCTCCGAATCCTTTGAAAGCATTCAGAGCCTTAGCTTCCTTGTCCATTAGGTCCGCATCAGGACTGAGTTTCAAAATAACAGGAATATTGCCTTGCAGCCCTTTGAGGACGTAATTGTAGCTGAGGTTTGGAAAAGGTTTTAATTCTGACAATCCCCAAGAGTGCTGTAACTGCTCAATCCTTAGGGGCAGTCCAGCAAGCCAGTCTTTTCCACGCTTCCCATAGATCTTAACGATATTATGCTTCAAATTTTCCATAGGCATTTCCTAAGAAGCAAGATCCAGTCCAGTTTTAAAGAACGAAACGTTTTTAGCAACGATCGACTCGGGGACAACTTTAATCATGACATCCAATGGATCGACAACATTTTCTACGAACCAAGGATTCCAATTCTGTTTGTCTTCCCCTAAGTATTTGGTTACAAATCGCATTAGGCGATCTCTATTGCAGCTCGCCAGGAAAGCTTTTCCTCGAATGCCTACATGTTTGAGGATTCCTTTTTCCAAGTCATATTCCACGATTCCAGCAGCGCATTTAGGTTCGGCCTGCAGCCTTTTCACAAAGCTATCCTTTGACGTTTCGAAAATCCAAAGGCAAGAATCTTCCCAAAGAAACCAGATTGGAGAATCGCGAGGCGCTCCATCATCAACCGTTGACAAATGAGCCATCAACGGCTTGCAAAGCACGTCTTCGATTTCGAAATCCTTTTGTGCGAATATCATGTACCTTCTCCCAAGGCAAGGGATTCAAGATGTTTGAGACTGAATTGATAAAGCTTTGAGTTTCTGGATTCCCAAGTTCCTCTTTTGACAGTGAATCCGACCGCTGCAACCGCTCTGCTTAAGCGTAAAAGAGGCATCATCGGCTTGTAGTTAGGAACCTTTCTAATGGAGGCGTATCCTTCTAAGAAAGAGTCTTTACAACCTGCAGGCCACTCACCAAATTCCAACGGACAGAAGCAGTAAATTAGCCGTGATGTACCGAACGCATAACGGAATAGCAAGCATCGCTGCGGAGGCAATCACCGCGCAAGCTATATCTGCGCTGAAGAGTCCAATGTAGGGCCTGTAGTATGAAAAAAACTTTCTTGCGCGCGTCTGGTTTCGGCTCATAGATATTTCCCCATTGCCCGGTCATCGGGATAAGTGGCCTCTCCATCCGGATTATTGAACGGCTTGTCAGAGGATACAAGGCGCGCCTGCGGATCGATATCTGTTTTGAATGCTATTTCTACCACGCCATTCGGTTCGAACATGTTCTTAAAGTGTTCGAACATTTCCATCCTGTCTCCGCCTCCGCCCGGCGTCAAAAGCAGCGCTTGTCCATACTCCGCAATATCCTCTACAATTCGCTCATGGCGGTAATAAGCTAGGAGTGCTTGATTGATTTCAGTCTTTCCATATCCCTTATAAAAAAATTCTTCCTCGCGAGGGTTATTCCAGACATTAGCTACTCCTCCCCCAATAAACATGAGATCCCGCTCTTTGGGAGCCATAATAGGATCATCCCAATCCACTATGAAGAGGGAGCCGTTTTCATCGATCAGCACGTTTCCGCCGTGAATATCCGAATGGCATAGAACGAATTCTGACGATTGTTCCTGGACTTTTTGACTTAAAGCTTCAGCCCGCTCTACCAGACGGCGGATTGCCACTCTATGCTCCCTCATAAGAGACTGCAGCTTCAAAGCTGGTTCATCGCCATTTAGGGGTTTATCAATATGAGCATCGAGCTCTCTGACCGTTTTACGCCATTTATCCGAATAGGCTTCTTTCCGGATCAGATCTTTAATTGAAGACGGCACATCGAATTCATGCACTTGCCTCAATACGTTTCCGAGAGCAATCCATTGGCTGTCTGTCAGGTTGTAGCAGAATCCATTCTGCCCATCGATAAATGGGTATACAGTAAGAGTAAAATCGTTGATATGCTGAGTCAGCTTTCCATGGGTTGTTTTGACGGCAGGAATGATCTTTTGAATTCCTGAAGCCTGCAGCAAGGCTAATATTGCAACGCTCATATCATAGCGATGGCCGCGTTTCAGCTTTACGAAATAAGACTGGCCGTTCTGCATTTCCGCCTTATAGACGGATGCATTCATATCTGCACCTATTGGAAGCAATGTGAGCGCAATAGCTTTGATGCCGTAATCCGCGTTTAAGGAATCAATGATGCGTTGAGAAGGAAGAAATTGTTTTTCATTCATTGCTTGATGATCTCATAATGCTGCTGTACAAGTCCGCTCGGATAGGACTGAGACGAGAGGAGGCGGCAGGGAATTTCTTTCTCCATTGCATGAAATAGAGGAATGCCGGACCCCAATACAATGGGGATGATAGAAAGCGTCATCTCATCGACGAGCTGCAGAGAGAGAAATTGGGAAATCGTAGATCCTCCATCGACCCAAATATGCCTGAACCCCTCTTTGTAGAGCTTTTCAGCAAGCTCTGTCAGATCCCCTTGGTAAAGCTCCATTCCAGCTTTTACAGAATTCAGGCTATTACTAAGAACAACAACTTTCTTTCCAGGATATGGGTCTGGAACGGTTGAAGCGACCTGATATGTTTTTCGACCTATAATTAGTGAGTCAATGCTAGCAAGCAGTTTTTGAAAGCCGTAGTCTTCATCAAATCCACCGACGCGATCCATCCAATCTAGGCTGTCGTCTTTTCTGGCAATGTATCCATCAATGCTCAGCGCAATATAAACAGAAATTTTAGGTCTTTTCTTTTCATCTTCGATTGATTGAAAAGCATTGAATTTTTGAAACATAGGCTCTTTCATCTTTCGGTATTTTTCTCCGTTCTGGCAGGCTTCGATCGCTGCTTTCTTTTTTAGCTCGGCATATTCTTGAAGCGCATCAGGATTGTTAAGAAGAAAATCCCTAAAGCCTATAAGCCCTTTCCACTCTTTGTTTTCGAGATAAGTCAAATGAACATGGTATCTTCTGGTTCCCTCTTCCAGGTCCGGCAGATGGATGATAAAATAGAAGCGATCCTGCGTGCTGAAAGAAGGGCGGAATTCGTATCCAAGTTCTTGCAGTCTGCTCTTCGTCTCTTCCATTCCAGTCTTATCGACAGCGATGGCAATGTCAATAATGCCCTTTCCTCCTAAACCTGGCACAGCTGTGCTTCCAACGTGTTCAATGGATGCAGAGCTGGGAAGATGTGATGCTATTCTTTCTTTTTCTTTGCTGAAAAGCAGAGGAAATAAATCGCTATAAGGTTTGAAAGTGTATTTTCCCATATTTTTAATAATAAATTATGCAGCCGCGCTGCTCAAGTTCTTGAAACCATGAAGGTATTTCTAAATTCTTATTAAGCCTTACATCCAACTTTTCCAAGTTGGGAAGGCTGCGAATGCTGTCTGGCAATGAAGTTAGTCTGTTATCACGCAAATCCAAATATCTGAGTTTTTTTAGATTGCCGATCGTTTCAGGAATAGAGTGTAGCTTGTTTGTTCTTAAGTCAAGATCTGTAAGATTTTCTAAACATCCTATGCTGTCTGGAAGCGTTTTTAACTGATTATTTTCCAACATGAATTTTCTTAAACTCTCAAGGTATCCAATCGATTGCGGAAGAACGCGAATCTGATTATTCATGGCATAGAGCTCTTTCAACTGTTTAAGGTTGCCGATTGAATCTGGAAATGAGGAAACATTGTTGTTTTGCATACGCAATTCGACAAGATTATCCCATGCACCGATCCATTCCTGAAGGGCATTCATGCCATTATGGGTGATGTTTAGATAAGCAAGAGACTTCAGGCTTCGCAATGCTTCAGGAAGAGTTGAAAGATGATTGCTTGCAAGATATAGAAAACGTAAGTTGTAGAGTTCACCAAGTTCATCGGGGAGGCAACGCAATTCGTTATAGTTAAGGTCCAGCACTTGCAGGTTTGCCAGGTTTTTAATTTCGGCAGGAATGGACTCAAGTCTGTTTTGGCTCGCGTTGATCCTTTCCAAAGTGACCATTTGCAAAAGCATTTTCGGAAAAACCGACAGTTGATTTTTATAAATGCTTAATCTTTTAAGAGCTGTTAACTCAGCAATAGCGTTAGGCAGTTCTCGTATCTGGTTGTCATCGAGCCAAAGTTCTTCAAGACTGCTATGAGAAAACACGTCTTCAGGTACGTTTGATAATTGCTGATTGCTTAAATTAAGTGTCATGAGGGTTGAATCCTTCGGTTTGTCAGCTGCACTGCCTGTTGAGACAATCATCGTTATGGCAAGAAAGATACTGCGCAGAAAATTCATCGAACCTTCCCTTCATTGTCATTTTGCCAATTAGCAATCGACATCTTCGATATGTTTATGCTTGAATTGATAGTGTCTATTGCTGTGGTGATTTTTTCGGGAAGATCCAACTCTTTAGCTATATCGCCGAGGCCTCGAAGATGGGCTGTCCAAAGTTGTTGAAGGGCTTTTAAACCCTCTTCATCAAATTCAATAGGTTTCAAGGAAGTTCCTCTATTTTCAAACGTCTTTTTCACATCCTCAGGTAGTTTTTTGGAGTTTTTCAGATTCGTATCACGCAAGAGCAAAAGCAGATCGTGAAAGTCCTTCATGCGACTATTTCGAGATCCTTTTGAGAGCACTGTTTCTAGCTTTTCTGCAAAAATTGTTTCTATAGGATAGACTAGAAGGGAAATGGATTCTTCGAAAAATGGTTTTCCACGATATTCAGAAAGCTTAAGCTTTTTATTTTGAGGTTCGACAATATCGCCAACTCCAACATCCACATGAATCTTGTCTTTCATTCTACCAAAAGAAGTTTTGAAGGTGGTACGATACCCCGGATATTCCATATGGGGTTGAGAAAGCAATTCAATGTTCTCAAAGGAAAAGTTAAAGCCATCGTCTGAAGTTACGGATACAATCTCTTGAAACACCCCTTGGAGAGCTTCTGTTTCAGCATTCATTCGAGTCAAAAGGAAATCCAGATCTACCGTTTCTCTTCCGATCTTCATCATGAAGGAAAGTAGAAACCCTCCCTTAAATATGAATTTATCCACATGGGATGATCGCGATAACCTCGCCAAAAATCTCTCTAAAAGAAGCTGCTTCCAGCATGCATTGAAATGAATTTCTTTTTCTTTAGCGATGGTTTGAAGTCTGTCTTTAAGAGCTTGTTCGCTTATCATGTTGTTATACTCATCAAATAGGGTGCAATATCAACGTGAAGCCTTTTAGCATAGGCTTCCAGCTTCCTGAGATCAATACGATTTTTTCCGCCTTGTGAAAGGGCTGTTTTTAAGGCTTTAATGGCTGTTTCGCGACTTAAGAGGCGGAATGCATCTACCAAGGTGCGTTCTCTATCAAAAATGGGAACGAGAATTCCCTCTAGATCGATTTCTGTTTTGCCTAGATCAAGATGGCGGAAACGAACAATCTTAATAAGGCGATTGCTTCGAGCCGAAGTTCCATGTCGAATTCCTATCCAATGCTGACGGGGAATTTCCTCCGTTAAGTCATACACAGCAAGAGCTGAAGTTAGGCAAATGATTCCTCCATTGATGGAGCGAACAGCTTCTATGAGATCTTCCCAGCGAAAAGCTTCGAGATTTTGATAGCTGGCAGCCTGATAGACTCCACGTCGGATTCTCTTCAACTTGCCAGCGTTAACATAATGAGCCAAAACAGCAGCCGAAACTCCAAGCAGTTTTGCTTCCTTCGCTGTAAAAGAAGGCTGATTGAGCAGGGGGGTTAGAGACTGTAGGTAAGCTTGAGGCCTCATTGAATTCCTGGCTTTTTTTTTAAATTAACAAGAACACCCAATATAGTCAAGTGGGTTTTGTTGTTAAATTAAACTAGGCAATCACCGCCTTTGATACCTGGCCCTTCAAATAGATTATTTTTGTAAATATTTAAATAAAATTCATGGAATTAACAATCGAAATATCATTGTTGGCGCGACCAAAACGTTTCTAAAGAAACTCACGCTGTAATTTTAGTGCCGAATCTTTTATAAAGATGTTTGCGTTACCGGAGGGTATATATGCCTGAAAATACAGGTGAAATACAGGAAAACGGCCGTTTTAAAAAAGGCTTTTTCATCAATTAACCAAACGCGACTTGGTCTTTTAAGCACTTTTTCAAAGCCATTTTCCTTTCTCCAAAAGATCAAATGCCTTAGACCTCCCATAGGGGGCCATGGGTGGTAATCGTTCCATTTTGAAGCCGGTATGAATTGATTTTTTTGATTTTCTTCCATCTTATCCTCCTTATTGTGATAGTTATTTCATGATCGCAGTGTATCGCCAATATTCGTTTAGGGGAATGTGTGAGTCATGTTTGTGACTGAGAGGAGGGTGTGAATTCAGAGCAATCATATATTTTGCTCTGAATCCATTAGAAGTGCTTAAAATGAATATTTTTTTCTTCGAAAAAAACTCTCTTCCACTTGAGTAAGTTTTTTAGTTATACCTGGGCTGATTCCTACGCTTAAAATCCAACCTTTAAGAGTGTCTGCCAGCATTTCCTTCGGTTCGATATCCTCATATTTCTCTTGAATGTGGCCGATCATAATATAGATAGGAATGTCATTGTCTTGGCGCCTTATTGCTCTTGCTGCATCTAAAACAATATCTTTATACTTAATTTCATCTTTCGATCTATATGAACGATTGTTTCTAATTTTTCTTTCTCTAAACTCTTTCTTCGCAGAAAGTTCAATCCAGATGGACTTTAAAAATGGAGCTAGCCTATCTTCGTGCACGTTTTCAATAGTCCACTTTAAAAATTCGTATGTGCTTATTACCATTACTTCCTTGTCGTTAATTCTCTTCCTATGTGCCCGAAGATGACCCGTTGAAATAGCCTCCTTAACGTGTTTGATGAAGGATTCTTGATCAGGAAATAGCTGATAATTTTTATCATAGTCTTCATCTCTAATGGGTTCATAGCCTTGAAATACAAAAGCTCCCTCGATAATGGTTAGAAAAATTCTAATTAAAAAATCATTTTCTGCGGCATATGGGCCAATCGGAATTAGTTTCAGAGAATGAATTAACGATTTATCTTTTTTTAAGTTCATAGATTTCTCCTCGAATGTTGTTAAATAATTTTGCATCATGATTTTCAGCTATTTTTTGCAGATATCCTTTTGAAAAATGGGTATATCTTTTGGTACAATGTAAAGTTTTATGCCCTAAGAATAAGGCTATCTCTATAGCGGTTGCCCCAGACATTGCAAGGTAGGACGCCGCGGTATGCCTAAGATCGTGAAATCGGAAGTTGTGCAGATTTGCTTTTTTAAGAGCCGCTTCCCAATGTTTACGAATATATGCTTTTTCGGATGGGTATTTCTTTGAAGTAAATAGATATGAGTTAGGGTCATGTCCTTTGACTCTTGCAACAATTAATTCTTCTGCATGACCAATCAGAGGGACGAATCTGCTTTCCCCATTTTTAGAGGTTTCAATTAAGATCCGTTTATTTGACCAATCGACGTTCCCTTTTTTTAAATCTAAAATTTCCCCTTTTCTCATACCTGTTGATAAAGCCAACACAACAACTGGATATAAGATATCGAAATCGATTTCAGAACAGGCTTTGAGAAATCTATCTTTTTCCTCTTCATCTAAAAAACGCGTTCTCCCGCAAGATTCTCTTGGTTTGGTAATTTTTAACATAGGATTTTCACGCATCCATTCCCATTCTTTAACAGCTATTGTAAATACATGAGAAAGACTTGAAAGATAGCGAACCACGGTTGCATTGGAGCGCCATTTACCTGCATCATTAGCTTTCGATAATAGTTCATCTCTTTTTTGAGCTAGCAGGCTTGGTTTGACCTCTTTTAATGGTCTATTACCTATTTCTTTTTTCCACCATTTTAAAATTCTAATTGTATTTCTTGCATTTTTTGGTTTTGTGGGTAATACAGTATCAATGTACTTTTGTATTAAATCATTGACAGTTTTTTTGTTTTTGCTGGAGCAAATTTCTAGAATTTCAAGCTCGATTTCTGCCTGCTTTCTGTTTAGCCAATCTTTAGCTCGTGTTATAGAGGAGAAAGTTTCAGATTCATCATGCCCCTTTCTCCGAACTCTTGCACGATAGTTGTACCCACCTCCAGTTCTGATTCTTTTTTCAATTCCTGGAACTATCTTAGGACCAATATTCTTGTTCATGTCTCTCCAATAATGTCGTCTAGTATTGCAAACTGTCGCCATTATCGATGAACGAACCTCTTAGGACAATATGTCAGAGACACTCGTCACTGAGAGGGGGATAATTCAAGGACTTTGTTAAGCTTTTGAGCCATTTGGAAAATATGTTCATTTGAAAGATGAGCGTATCTTTTTGTCATTTGTACCGTTTTGTGCCCTAAAAGAGTGCCAATCTCAAGTAAGCTTGTGTTGTTCATGGCTAGGTATGAGGCAGTCGTATGCCTTAAGTCATGAAATTTGAAATTAGTAATACAAGCCTTCTGCAAAGCATTTTCCCATGTTGATCGAATATCAAGGGGATGATTTAAGTTTTTTGAGGATGGGAATACCAGCTTGCTTTGTCGTGTTGAATACAGTCTATTGAGCAACTCTAAGGATAATCCCATTAATGGAATCATCCTTCGCTCTCCATTTTTAGTTGTCCTAAGGATAATTGTGCCTCGTTCAAAATCGATGTCATCCCAATTCAAGGTTAAAATTTCTCCTTTTCGCATTCCTGTGGTAAGTGCTAAGACAACTATTGGGTACAGATAAGCAGAATTGCTTTGTTTACAAGCATCAAGGAGGCGATTTTTTTCCGATTCATCAAGAAAACGAATACGGCCTTGAGGTAGCTTTGGCTTATTGATTTTTCGAATTGGATTTTCATTCATCCACTCCCATTCCTTAACGGCAATCGAAAAAGCATGTGAGAGGCTTGCGATGTAACGAACAACAGTAGTTGAAGAGCGTGGTCTTTTGTAAAAAGTATCTTGAGAAAGTAGTTCGTCTCGCTTTTGAGCGATATGGCTGGGTTTTATATCCGAAATCAAACAATGACCAAGCTCTTGTTTCCACCACAATAGATGCTGCTTAACGTTTCTTGAGTTTTTTGGCTTGGTTGGCAGGATGCTTTCAATGTAACGATCGATCAACTCGGCTAAGGTATGCTTTGCTAAAGAAGAAAATTGAAAGCGCCCTTGCTCAATGGCGGATTCAGTATCGCGCTTCCATTTCTTTGCCAAGGCCAGGGAACTAAATGACTCGCTGATTGAGGGATGACCTTTAATGCGAACTCTGGCTCGATAGGTGAAGGAGCCATCTTTATTGATGCGTTTTTCGATGCCTTGCACAGTCTAATCCTTTTGTTGGATTAGCTGCCGCCTTTGACATTATTGTGAATTGCAACTCTTGTTGTTTGCCAGTGTCCCAAATTTGCCCCATGAGAGCATCTTGGTATTTTTGGCCTGCATAAATCATTCTCTTAAACGACTATAAATTAATGAGTTATGCTGAAGAGAAAAAGTGGGGCAACTAGGATTTGAACCTACGACCAGCGGGTTATGAGTCCGTTGATTTTTGCACCACTATCAGTACTCAATCGTTGTTCACAGTAATAGAGTAACTTTTTGACGGCTTTCTTTCAATGATGGATTGCTGGTTTTTGTGAATCAAAATAGACGAGCAGTGTGTTTTTGGTGTGTTTTAAATCGGCAACGCTCTCGTGAATTGAGATTTGCATTGCAGAGGAATGGGTGTGTTTAGTAGAGTGTATAGTGGAGGTGAAGTTATGACGGCTTTGAAAAATGCGCCACTTATCTATACCCTTGGAATGATTCAATTTCCTAAGGTACCTGGAATAGAGCGATTCGTCGATCTATTTTTGGATAAAATCCGAAATGAATATCCTCTCGTCGACGAAGTCAAAGTTCCCGTTTTTAACGCTGATTTTAGTCCTCAAGGAATTCAAATAGGACAACATGAAAGCAAGTTATGGCAGTTTATGTCAGTAGACCGAAAATGGGGCTTTATTCTAACTGAGCAAGCCTTATGTTTACACACAGTAGATTATCGTGATTTCCCAAATTTTTCCAATCGCTTTCAAAAGGGACTCGAAGCGTTCTTAAAAGTACCAGGGATCGGCATCGATTGGATGACTGCAATAGGAATACGTTATGCCAATTTAGTGGTTACGAATGACAACCACTCTCTGAAAGATTATTTAGATTCTTGGGTTCTTCCTACCGAACCACCTCGATCGCAATTGTCTATCATTGAGGGCGCTTACGTTGCTCGTTATAAGACAGATATAGGAGAATTAAGACTTCAATCTATGCGTAATCCTCAATATACGCTTCCACCTGAACTTCAATCTCCGCTTATTGCCAAAAATGGGTGGATTCAAAGTCGTCCAAAAACTGATTTTGCTCTTGTAGATATCGATCATAGCATTACTTTTTCCCAGCCTGCAAGTATGAAAACCAAAGAGGTTTTGAAACATCTAAAAGAACTTCGTGAAATATCTAAAGAGGTTTTCATTTCTGTTGGTACCAAATTTTCACACGCGGCTTGGAGGTAAGGATGCAATTTTTACAGGCAGGATCTTTTACAGCACCTTATGCTGGAGCGATTATTGGACTTGGATGCGTTTTTGGAACTTCATCTAATGGCGCCACCGAATTCATGCTTCGCCCCCAAATGTGGATCAAACAGCGAACAGCATATTTTGGTACCACTGAAATCATAAGACAGCCCTCTTTGTCTAGCCAAGAAATCGTTGCTTGGTTAAGAGAGGAAGGCATACCTATAGCAGTCATAGCTGAAGTTGCAGGGGTTGAAAGAAAATCTGTATATGCTTGGCTAAGTGGTGGTGCTGTGAAAGCTCACAATCAAGAACGGTTGGAAAAAGTCTACTTTTTGATGAATGAAAATAAGCTCACGAGCCTCCGTCATCTTTATCGATTTTGGTCTCGTAACATTATAGGCGAGCAATCTCTTGCTTCTATGCTGCAAGCAAAAGTTTTAGATGAGATCTCCATTCGCAACGCACTATCTCAACTCTGGCCATTGGCAAAGAAGGAAGAAATTCGAGAAAGTTTCAGTGCCTCTACATCTTCTATTAAGTCCAACCCTTTTTTGCGGGAATCTCGCGAGGTGACCACTTCACATGAATCGTGAATTAAAACAAGATGATTCTAACATAGCTTATGCAGAAAAAATCTTAGATAAGGGTTGGCGCCAAGGTTCAATTTTTGATCCACGCGGTATTGTGGATAACATTCAATTGATAGATGGCGAACTTCTTGTTTTATGCACACAGTCCTGTACAGTAGTATCATCTAGATTTGCAACTGACCCTATTGTTGAAGCTATGGTCATTAAACCGCTTTCTAAATACAACCCACGGGCTTTTGAAGCTACAGGGAAAAACCAACGCAAACTTCATATAGAAGTGATAGGCAGTTCTCAATTTAAATGCATTGAGTGTGACATTAACCAGCGATTCTTCTTTGATAGACGTCATCTTCTCAACATCGACCCATTGGAAGAATTTGCAATTGATGTGGAGGGATCAACAAAGCTAGCTGGTTGGCTTGGCCGTTCTTATACACGCATAGCACTTCCGAATCTGTTAGTAGAACGTGTAAAACCCGAACTTTTGATCCTCATACTGAAGTGTCTTGATGAAAAGCAAACACATGGCCAAAATAAAGGCTCTCCCATCCACGAATCGGTATCCTTTATTTATCTCGACTGGCAACCTCGTGCTGATATTGCAGATCTTTTTGAACTTAAATTTATTTTTCTGTGCTCTGATGCCCAAATGGAGGAAATACTTGAAAAGAGGCTATTGGAAAACTTGGAATCTTATCAAGTTGGAGAAGGAAAGCATGGTATAAGAATCTCTAGTGTCATGTGCAGAACTCCAAATACAACTTTTCTAACCGATCTTAATGGATATGAACGCTATTCTGAATGGGATTTTTTGAGTGAGTTAGGGGAAATTGCATATGCGCCACCAAAATTCGTCCGTTGAAACATAAGTGATTGTCTTTTATAGTTATTCGGAAAACAGACCAACAAATATTCACTTGTAGAGAAGATAAAATGGGATTTACAAAGTTGTTTTTGACTGTGCTTTTATTGAGTTGTCAGGCCCTTTTTGCTGAACCTTCTCTAGCAGAACAAGCAGATCAAATTAAATCAGCACAAAATCCCAACTACTACTTACATGTGCCGCTCACAGGTGTAGTCAAATATATGATTTTTCCTGGCCCTCCCAACTTTGTCAGTGTAGAGAAAGGGGATTATAAAGAACCGAGGTGGATTTTAGATGTCGATGAGGCATCTTTAAAGCGCTTGGTTGAAACTCAGGCGGGTGTTACTCCAAATAACTACGCTTACAGGTTCATTGATACAACTCTGCGAGCAGATGAACCTGATGCTAATTTGGTTACCTTAGTTTCTTCTTTTACGGGAGAACCAGATAATATTGAACTTTATGAAAACAAAATCGTCACAATTGATGCTGTTATAAGTGCACAGCCTGCACATTGTCATACCTCTTTTGTGGTAGAAATTGCTAAGGTGCTTTCACATGAGTAAAAAGACGTACATTAGGGCTGAAGAAGGAAAACCCCCAGGAATTTCCGTGATTTATTATGACACCGATGGTAATGAGACTATTCGCTACCACGATAAAAATGGCAAAATTGGATCACATGCTTGGAGAAACAACAATCCTGGAAATTTGGGCTGGGGAAGTGGTGATCATTTACCGCAAAGCTATTCGTGTTCAGACAAAATTTGATATGGAACGTACCGTTAAGTCTCTAAGCGAAGAAGAATACGAAAAGCTACTTAAGGCTATGGAAACGCATGAGGGCAGGAAAGAAGGTCATGAGGAGTTTAAAGAGATTAAGAAAATTACCGGCGTACGAATGAATAAAAAAAGAGTCATCTCGGAATATCTCATCAAAGATCTGAAACAAGAACAATGGTGTTTGAAAGATGTCGCTATTGCCATGGCAGAAGAAGGACGTTTGCATGCAATTGTGGTTCATGCAAAAACAGGAGTCTATTTGAGACCTGAATACGGCTCTAAATCGTTTAAAGAATTACTGTGTTGATAGGTTTACATGTCGCAAAATCTACTGCTTGAAGACCTTATTCAGAAAGCCTTATCAAAGATAAATGGCAAAAAAGAAAGAGATCTCTGCCGTTTTCTTCCATATTCTAGAGGGTATATGCATTATTTTACGTTTAGAAAAATGATGCAAGAAAGCCCTCAACAGCTTTTTGAGCTTATTCAAAAATATATTATAGAATCTGAAAAGCCTCAAGAAATACAACTTAACCCAATCGAACAGTCCTATCAAACAAATAAAAGAATGAAGCAATTTAATATTTCTGAAGATGAAATGGATCGCATGCTTCATGTTGCAAGACAAGCTCAAGATTTGGAACTCATAGAAAAACTTAAGGTTAAACAGGGTTTCTATCCAGATGATGATTGAGACAGGTATTAACAGGTATTAACAGAGCTCTTCGGGATCATCGTCATCATTTTCGATCATTAATTCCTGTCGTGCTTTTCTAAGAGATTCTTGCTCAACCAGGATACCCTGACGTTCATAACGTTTGCGTGAGCGACTAAATTCTACAACCACTGTAGACTTGATACTGTCTTTTTTTACACGACGGGTTAATTTAGCATTTCCCCTAGGAAGATATTCTAACTCACTCAAATTGGCACAACAGAGACATAAAGGTTGCCCAGCTTCCATAAATAGAAAACTGCCTTTGTGGAGTTCTTTTTTACATCGCGAACACTGAGAATCCTGAACGGTTCGAAAAACGACAAGTTCAGGTGGTTTGTCTAATTTTTCTTGAAGTTTTTTTTGCTTAATTTCGGAAAGAACGGGAGAAATATAATGAGTGCGATAAGACTGTTCAATTTCAAAATTACCACTCACGCTAAATCTTAGTTCTCTTTTGGGCCCACTGGTTCTTGCCAGATACACAGTAGGACTGGATTTTAGTCCTTTTTCTTTAGCCCAAGCGCAAAAGCATTTCATGCAAAAAGTGATTTTACCCAAACTTCCTTGTATAACCCTTTCAAGGTAGGGGATTCTTCCTTTCCGCCAATCATCAACATGAATTGGTTGAAGCAATTTCATACCAATAAAAACGTCAATAGGGCTTACATACTGTTGTTTATATAGAGCTTCTTCAGCAGCCTGCAGCGCGCGTTGTTTTAAACGTTTTTGATTATCATTCATGAAAATTCCTAAATATGGATCAATCCTTAATCTTGCTTAAATAGATAAAATCTTCGTTATTAAGTTGCTTTTTCAAATTTTTTTCTTATTTCTCAAAAAAAGTCTTTGTTTCAATCCATTTCGCTGTCTTTTCCATAATCTCCTGATTGCAAACAATATCGAGATGCTTAACGCCATCAATAAAGTGAGCAATATTTAGAGTTTTTAGATCAATAATCGGGATCGAGCGATTTTTTATTACAGCCTGGATGGCTTGTAAAGTATCCCCATCGCTACGAGAACTACCAAAAATGATGATAGGGTTACGTTGCTCTATTTTTCTGGCGATCATGATGACGGTCGAAGACAGATCTTTAATAGTAGAAAACCCAGACTTAGCATATGCTTTAAGAGCGGTCTTATTATTCTTTTCAGGATCAACCAAACTAGCATCATATTGTTTAAATACTTGATTCTGTAAGAAAATTCGTAAAACTTCAGATCCCAGTCCTTTTCCAATGTAGGTAGGATCTCCGATATAAAAATCTAGAGCAGCTAGAGTTCCACTTTTACCATCCCAAATGCTTTGTACATCAAATCCTGTTCTAGGAAAATCAAAAGCGTTGTAATACTGAATGAATCCAATGGGTTTCCCTTGTAGCTTGATAATGAAAGGATGGATCGTTTTTTTAACTCCACGTTCTACTTTGTGACGAAGGGTATAAGAACTGTATTTTTCTTTAATCTCATCGCATGTCCATGATTTACCTTCTCCCCACCATTGCCACACATGAGGTTCCTGAATCCATTTATGGAGAAGATTAAAATGATCAGTTGAAAGGGGTTCAAACATGATTTCAGGATTGATTTTAGCAGAAGTGTCGTTGTCCATCAGAATTTCTCTGTTAACTTATTCTTTGATAGAGCCAATCAGGCATTAATTTAAGAGCCCAGCCAATGAGTTTCCAGCGATGAGTAATGTAGGCGTGATTTTTCTGCTTATTGATTGCTATGTAAATTTGTTTAGCAGCTTCCTGAGGGGTAGCCACCCAAAATTTACCTTCGCCTTTAGCCATATCTGTATCTACAAAGCCAGGTTTGATATCTGTAACGGTGATGGGTAATTTTTCTTGAAATGCCTTTTTTCTTAATCCTTCAAGATAATTAGACATAAAGGCCTTAGACGCATTATAGGCAGGAGCTATTGGATTACCTCTTAACGCCCCCATCGATGAAATACCCACTAAATGTCCATGTCCTTGCTTTGCAAAAAACTTGTACGCTTCTCCAGCCAAGGCACAAAAGCCATACACATTAACATCTATAGTCTGTTGCTCCTTGGACCAATCTAATTCAGAATTTAAAAAACCAGTACCAGAGTTGATCACTACAAGATCAACTCCTTGCATTGTCTCAATCATATTTCTAAGCTTATCAATCGCATCAGAAACCTTACTGATATCGATGTGGCCAATATGGCTTTTAACTGGAACTTCATTTTTTAAGATTTCAAGCAACTCAGTACGCCGAGCCATTAAGCCTACTTCATAACCATTTTTTGCAAGAGTAACAGCAAGCTCTTTACCTATTCCCGATGATGCTCCGATTACAAGTGCTTTTTTCATAGTTAACTCCATAAAGTATGCTTTTATATGTATTTTTCGTCCTAATTTACCGATTTTCCAAAAAGAAGGGAAAAATAACCGATATGCTGTACGCCCAGTGCATTATATAGTTTTTGAGCTGGGAAGTTTTTCTCCCCAGTAAAAATGATTAATTTGCGTATGGAGTGTAGTTTTTTAGCGTCTAATAATAATTGCCGCATAACGGATTTCGAATAGCCTTTTTTTCTAAAGCTTGGAGCCGTGTAGACACCACCAACTTGTCCCAAATCTAATGCCTTAGCATTTAGATCGGCAATAGAGACAAGCTTGTCTTGGAGAAAAAATCCCCAGATAATTTTTTTTCTCACTTTATCAAGATAGATATCGAATAATTGTTCCTCACTCAGATCATTTGGAACACCTTCTTCCATAAGGTAGTCTAATCTTAAAGGTTTCCATTGAAGATAATCCGCCTCGGTCAATAATCTTACATTAGATTGAGGCAAACTAGAAACATTCGATAAATCAACGTTGTAAAGGATTTCTTTTGAATTAAAGGTTTCTGTTTGAATAACTTTTTTGTTTTTAAGGAAATTCCAAAAGGGATTACAAAACTCCCAATTTCCAACCAGGCCCGTTAAAGATATCGATTCCTCAAGGCAGGATTTCAAAACCATCTCAAAGATAGAGTCTCTTGCTTTAGTTTCTATAAGTAAACCGCCCTTTTTCGTAAGACTGAATACACCCGCTATCTCATCATGGGATCGAATGAGTTTAAAGTTTCCTGAATAAGGAGCTTGTGAAAGCTTAAATCCATAATTTTCAAAATTTCCTAGCAGAAAAAGAGCGTAATTTTCGTGTTGTTTCAGAAACTCAAGCATTTCAAATTTATTAGAATCATTTATTAGTTCAATTTGATATTGCATTTAACTTCCTGCTTGGTTTTGCGAGACTTTTACTTTCTTCCTGTGATTCAGACTGAACTTTTCTTCGTCTCTTAGTGAGAGAGTGTATCAAAAATCTTGATCTTTATCATCAACTTTCAGCTAGAGTCAGCTCTGATCAATAAACCTTCATGGAGCCATCTCAAAAGAGATGGAATTAAGGCAGAAATTCTGACATAATATCGATTTTAACGAAGTTGTGAATGAAAGGGATTAGTCACATAACATTGATTTGTAAAGACATCAATAAGTCGGCCAAACTTTTTTGCGATTTATTTGATGGAAAGGAAATCTATTCTAGTGATGAGCATAATTTTTCCATATCAAGTGAAAAATTTTTATTGATAGGCAGTCTTTGGATTGCATTGATGCAAGGAAATCCGATTGAACGCTCTTATAACCATATCGCCTTTTATGTGGATGAAAGCAAATTGCCAGAATACAAATCCAAAATCGAAAAATATGGATTAGAAATATTGCCAGGAAGGTCCCGAGATGAAAGAGAGGGGCAATCTATTTATTTTTATGATTATGACAACCATCTTTTTGAACTACATACGGGAACGCTTGAAAGGCGGCTAAAATTCTATCTAGAACAAATTCAAAAATAACCAATATTTTTTTAATGCTTATCTAAAAATTATGCATTATCATTAAACTGAATCGCTCCTCAAGGGTGTAAAATGCCTGAAAATACAGGTGAAATACAGGGAAACGGTCGCTTTAAGAAAGGCAAATCAGGCAATCCTCATGGCAAGCCAAAAGGATCTCGCCATAAGGCATCTTTATTAGTCGAGAAAATATTTGAAAGTGATCTTGAAATCGTTTGTAGTCAGGTTGTTCAACAAGCTAAAGAAGGTAATTTAATCGCTGCAAAAATCATTTTAGATCGGATTCTACCAGCTCGAAAAGATCGCCTTATCAATATAAATTTACCTCTAGTCAAAAACTCTGACGATGCTATAGAGGCACTTAGACTAATTTGTCATGCTGTAGGAAATGGAGAAATCACACCTCTTGAGGGAGAATCACTTTCTAAAATGATAGAAATTCAAATAAAAGGACTTGAATTACACGACTACGAAAAGAGACTTCAAAATATTAGTGAAGTCTTATCAAAGTGATTTATCATTTAAACCCATAACCATTTAATCACTGGACCATCTCTAAAAGATTCGGGATAAGTGATACCTTCAGGAAGTATACAGTGATCATTGTAAGGACGCATAAGCACGACATCTGCATCAAGTTGATTGAGATCAAAGTTTTTATGCTCTTCAGTACAGAGAACCATAGCAATCTTCTTTTTCGATCTTAGATTTAGCTTTCTTTCAAATTCTCTAATTTTTTGCTTATTTGAAGATTTCATATAAATTTTCATTTCCTGGTTAAGGTATTTAAAATCCATTCCCTTAAATCCATCCCAGTTAAGTAAGCATCTCCAGCGGACTTCTCGAAGAGTGTCAGGATGCGCTCAATATTAGAAAACCATTTTTTCCATTTCATCCAAGCCTTCGCTCCGGCTTCATCGAAATCTGGACAGAATAAAATCTTTGGGGTTGTCCTTAATAAAGCATCGGTAATAGCATCAAGAGGTTTTGTAGCCCCTCCAAGAGCAACGCAATACACTAAATCACTAGCTTCTTGTTGTACAAGAATAGCATCGAGTTCTGACTCTACAATAAATGCATAGGGCAAGGAAGTGTCGCCAAAAATTGAGGGTATTTGCTTGCTGCCCGACACCTCAACATATTTGGGAAAACTATCACCCGCTTTCCATGCGGAACGACGAATCTTCACCTTTATTGGTATCCCATTTGACAACGTAGGTATAACAATGCCACGAGGCAGCCAAAATTTTCTTTGTTTGCCATCAGATTTGGTTTCTGGAGAAAGTCCAAAATCTTTATATTCACGAAAAATGTCGCATCCATATTCTCCAGGATTATATCCGAGCTTGAAATGCTGGATTGTCGCGAAAGTAATGCCGCGCTTTATTACATGATCCATTGTAGAGGCATGATTTAATAGTTTACTATTGCACCAAGTAACAAACAGTTCCATTTTTTCTGTCCATAATTCATTTGGTTCAAGGATAATTTTGGGCTTATAATGGCTTTGGATTATCGATTTTATAGATTTTTCTTTGAATGGAACATTCAATTTGATACAAGCTTCTCGGTATCCTATGCCGTAAATTTCTCTTAGAAAAGTAATTGCATCTCCATGCTTATCACATACTCGGCATGTAAAACGCCCTCCTTGATATTCACCATTTTTGTTATGCCGTTGTGGCCAAATAAGAAATCGATCGTCCCCTTCTTTACAGAATGGACATGGACTACAGTACTCACCTCCATGACACGCAGCCTTGCGTCTTGTTTTACATCCAAGATCTTGCACTAACTCAAGAATTGTCATCTTTTACCCTAGCTTTAGTCATATTAGACATAGAAGGCGGTCAGTATCTGTCAACAAATTTCATGTCTTAACCACTTGAAAATCAATCCATGTCACATTGGTCATATCAATTATGAGAAAATTACGCTGAGAAGCACTCGGGAATCGTCTACTGATCCCTAGTTTTTTTTCCTCTTTTTATATGACTAATATGACTCCTCTTAACAACAAATGACTTATAAATATAAAAACTTTGACTGCAATATGACTTAACCACATTTCTGTGGTGTCTTTTATGTCCAAATTTTCGAATTTACCTTAAATGATTTTTGAAATTCTTCTCTTGCTTTATCTAATTTCGGCAGAATGTAGTGTTCTGGTCTCTTTTTTTCTGGGGGCTTCGATGCGGGTCTTATTTTCCTAATTGAAGGGATATGTTTAAAAAGTATTTTCCCAAAGGCTGTATTGCTTGTTTGCTTTATTGAGAAGTCTCTTTGTTTAACGCACCATGCTAAGTAGTCTGCGAAAACTGAACTTACAAGTATTTCTTCCCTCCAACCTAATGCTGGTGTTTCGTTACCTATATCAAAGCAACCCTCTCGCAACGCATGATAAAGATATTGTTCAGAGGATGTAGCACTTTCCATTTTAAGATCAAAAGCTTCGAGATTAGGAGGAAGTTCTCTGGGGTTAAAATCTGAGATATTTTCATGTAATAATTCATAGAAAAGCGCCTCAAAACCACCGTTTGCAAGCTCAGCGTCAATTGCCTTAAAATATGAATAATCTTCTTTGTGTTTTTCACTAACTTTCAAAATAAGAAAGCGGCGATCATCTGGATCTAAATGAACCGGTAATTCTTCATTACTAGACAAAATGAGATGCCGAAAATTGCGAACCGAAATAACATCTTTTCCCTTCCCCTCTATCATTAAGCATTCTTCCGTCACCATTGCTTTGAGTTTCCCAATATCTCTTTTGGAACCTCCCCACACGGCTTCATCTGCAAAAATCAAAACACCATCTTTCATGTGAAAATTAAAACGGCCTAATAAAAGATTGAGATCATCTAGATGAATAAAATGCTGTCCAAATAATTTTCCTAAGCTTTTTGCAAATTTTCCTTTACCTGTTCCTTGAGATCCCATAAGGACAATTCCTGTAGAAATCTCATCTGGTTTTTGAACAAGAAAGGCCAACCATTTCCATAAGTATTCAAAATATACTTTATTCCCTGCACAAATAACTTCTTCGATATGGGTTTTAAACAATTTGCAAGTGCCTTTTCTTGCTTCAATAGCAAAACCTCTCCAGATATTATACAGCCCTTTTTTATGCCCTACATCTGTTGGGTCAAAGATGATACCAGCGTATTGTCTTCTGTTGGTATGAGAAAGCCATATTCTAGCTTTGCTTTTCGTATGACCAGCAGGGATTTGATTCTCATAGGTGTTTAAAAATGACTGTTTGCTTTCCAGGGTAAAATCTGTTCCTTCAAATAAACTATGGCGTTTTTCCGTGAGAATATGAAATTGATCAGTATGAACGACGGCATGTTTCTTGTTCAGCTCCTCTACCACTGCATTTTCAATAATCCTGATTTTTTCTTCTGAGGTGGTTTGCTTTTCCTTAAACTTTTTTCCCATTTCATCATGAATCTTTTCCCTTTCTGTGGTGTCGTAAGAGATGTTTTTTTCGTTTTTCTCTTGATAATCTGGCCGATTTTGTAATATCTTTTCCATTGAACTTGCTCCGATATATTTGAAGGCGCTATTTCTGGTAGCGCCTCCAATTCCATTTCCTCACATGTGATTGTTCTAAAAAGTCACCTCTTCTTCTTTTATCGTTTACACCGTCTTTCTGTTGCTTGCTCCTCTATCCATGTAACAAAAAGGTCTCGACGAATGACAATCTTACGACCAATCTTCCTCAAAGCCTTTCTTAGGCCATTTCTATGGGCATGTAGAATGTAGTAACGAATCATTGATTCACTAAAGCAAAAAGACGGATCATCAACAATTTGTTGTACGGTGCAATAGACGTGGCTTTCCACTGTTTCGGTCATAGAAAATCTCCTTTAGTAAGAGTTAAAAATAGTTACCAATCAGTAACTGCCTATAACACTAGAGGAGAGGAAAGTAAGTCGCAAAAACACGAAATTCATTTTCGACAACGAGTCAATAGAAAATTATTATATCATACTTAGTACTATAGACTTAGAAGACAATCTAGATGGAACAAACTGGTTAGATTTCGACAAAGATTTTCTCCTGTGAAACTCTTTCAAAATGCTTATTCTTGCTTCGGCCAATTCACCATTCCAGTTATCTAAATTTCTCAGAGACCGCAGCATCGAATTAGGCATTGATACATTTTGGAAAGGATGAGGAAACAGACAAAATGATTCTAGGGTTATGGGAGTTTGACGTTCTGGAAATAAATTTTTAGAGGCATTCTCGATTGCATTTTTTAGATTACGTCTATTAATGTCGGGAAACAATTTAAATTCGAGTTTACCAGACTGTTTTCCAAGCAAAATAGAAAGTATATCCATAAGCCCCCTGGAAATTTCAATCTCTTCCCTATTTACTGTGAGAGATTTATTCTCTTCGTTAATCTGCTTCGATGATAGATTAATGACGGCTTGTATAGATGAGGAACCATTAACAGACTCTTTTGCGACCCATATCAAAACCCAGAGAATACACGCTATCTGTCCAGATATGCGATCAGTAGGATTTTGAATGCTTTTTTGAACAAAATAGAGAATGATCTCTCCTGCTGTATACCGATCTATTGCTCTTGCATTTTCTTTTTTGGTTTTGAGATGTCCTTTTAATGGTTCATAAATAAAGGTCTTCATTTTAGCAAAACATGCCTCTTGTTTTTCTTCAGACCAATTTAATTTTGAAAAAGCGATTTCCTTTAGGCACACTTCCCATTCCTTCAGCAATTCATAGGACGATCCATAGTTCCTTTCCTTTCTAAACCGAATCACTTTTTCTATAGCATCCCCAATGCATTCATGTTTGTCGGGAGCAAAAGGAATTTCTTGTTTTGAAGCTCCTTTCCGCTTTAAAAATTTTTTGAATGTATCAGCTACAGGTTCTAAAAGATTAGATACGAGTATGTTGTTATCTTTAGCTTCAAGGTTTATTTTAGATAGCTTATCAAAGAAATTTATGGATTTATCTTCTTGTCGAAACCAGTCTTGTCGATCGGGATATTCATCATTAGAGGGGCAATATAGTAGAATTTCCAAAGGGAGATTATATATTTTTGAGATGATTTCTACTGCCCAAACAATCTTGATAGACCATTTCAAATAGCTTTTGTCTTTAAAATGAGCTGCTTTAGTTTTATCAGGATGTATGGGACAGTGAAAAAAAGGTTGAGTCTGGAGTGGTTTTTCTAACTCTTCTTTTAGAGATATATCAGGACAAAGTTTTTTCTGAAAAAGAAGATGTGTTGTCGCTATAGTAGAACCAATAGATGGTCTACTTTTAGAAACATCCGCACAGACATGTAATTGAAATAAGTTATATTTCTTGGATCGATCTTTGATATCAATATAGTTATCTATGCCTTTCAACATTAATGAAAAAGCCTTGGAAAGTTTTTCCCATTTACTTTTAGCCATTTTCTTTTCCTAGGTTTTAATTAATTTTGTGTAGAGGCGCTGAGAGAGTTTATGCAAAAAAGCTGGATCTTCCTGCACATAGCGAAAGAGTTGACTTAAGTCCTGATGCCCCGATGCCCTAGCTATTTGTGCTATGTTTACTTCGTCTTGTGATAGGTAGCTGCAGAAGGCATGTCTCAGGCTATGAAAATGCAGACCTGAAATTTCAGCTCGTTTCAAAGCTTCATCCCAAGCCTTTCTGATGGAGATTTTTTTTATTCCTGATCTGCCGGGAAAAACTAGAGTTTGGTGCGGCAGCTTCTTTTGGTAACGTTCATGGAAAAAATTAAAAAGAGCATCTACCAATGGGGCAAGACGATCACTACCATTTTTAGTGTCTTTTAAGAGGATGACTTTATTTTCAAAGTCAAAACAATCCCACGTCAAACCCAAAATTTCTGACTGGCGCATCCCTGTTACTATAGCCAGAACAACTATTTCGTATAAGCAATCGTTTTTACTTTCTTTACAGGATTTCAAGAGGCGATCGCATTCTTCCAATGTGAGTAAACGTTTCCTGCCTTTTGATTCCTTAAGTTTGGTAAACCGAAACATGGGATTTTCTTTTATCCATCCAAGTTGCTTGACCGCATAGGTGAATACTACAGAAAGAGAGGCCATGTACCGATTGACTGTAGCAGGATTGCGTTTCTTGCCATGTTCAGTTGGTTTATTGATGAGTTCTTTTCGACACTTATCAATCAGATCGTAAGAAATAAGGCTTAACCCATATTTGCCAATTTTCTTTTTCCACCACTCGAGATGGCGTTTGGTATCTTTAGCATTTTTGGGTTTGGAGGGCAGAACTTCTTCGATGTAGCGGTCAATTAGTTCTGGTAGAGTATGCTTCTTTTTAGCCTGATCGGGAAAATATGTTTCTTTAAGACGACGAGCTTCTTCAAGCTTTGCCCAATCCTTTGCTTCCTGCTTAGTTGGAAAAGTCTTATATTTGTGCGGATGCCCATCATTTGCTCGAATCAAGACTTGATAGGTTGTTCCTCTTTTATTTTTGCGGGCTTGAATGACAGCCATGTTCAATCTCCACTTTTTAAGGTTAAAAAGTGAACAACGATGGCAACTGCTGAAAGGCTTTTGCTGTAGAGTACTGTGGATTGTAGGCTCTTAGTGTGTTTTAAGTGTGTCGCGCTAGCGACAATCGCTGCAAGAAGCGAATCTGATAGGACACTAAGATATCATTTTAACACAGTTGTGAATGGGTTTTTAAAAAGTGGGGCAACTTGGACTTGAACCAAGGACCAGCGGGTTATGAGGGAGGGAGAATTCCATCATAGCCAGCACCATCCAGCCGCTATGGGTATGATGATAAAGAAGATGTGATTTGATTGCTACTCGTTTTTGCGGGTTGTTATCGGCTGTTTTAGTGGACCGATGCACCGCCTGTGCACCAGGATATAAAAAACTTCTAATTAAGAATCACAATTCGCGAGATTCCACAAAAGCTTTTCTGCAGCGAATGTGGGGATTATCGAATCGCACTTTTTTTGCATCGAATTTCTCTGGATTAAATTTCTTTCCCACCCACATTTTTATCTGCTTATATTCTTCATGATCAGGATTTTTTAAAATTTCTACTAGATCTTCATAACCATAGGTTCCACCACAATCTTCTGGAGGGCATGAGCGTTCTCCTGCTATACAAATGGGATATTTACATTTTTCAGTTTTAAACAATATCTGTTCAAGTTCAATTCTATGCACCCAACAATCCCCAAAATCATATAGGTATTTGATAGTTCGATTTTCTTCTGACAAATAATCCCGTAAATTTATTTCCATCCAGGCAACGTAGTATAATCAATAGCATCGCCTCCATAGACCTCTTCTGGAATACCAATAATCAATTCAGCTTTTGTCTTTGGATTTTTTATTTCAAATTGATGTAAATGTGAATCTGTCCAACCCATAGCATCCTGTATGGCCACATGTAAGTCCCAAAAAGTGTATATTTCTGGCACTTGAATCTGACGCAAAACTGGAGGAATTATTCCTTCTAGAGTTATTTTAAACTGATATATATAGTAAAATTTCGCACTCATAGCGAACTCCCAATCGAAAATAAAGAACGATATCCAGGAACCTCTTTTAAAGGTCCATTTGGATCTATAAACCTCTTGAGTTTCTCATATTGAATTGTTATCACATCGGGACCATCTGCCCAACCACCCACTCTGTATGATCGGAAAACAATCATCAATCCATGATCAGTAATCAAAAAGGTCTCTAAATCGTCTGGTTCCAATTCGGGTACGTAACCACAATTTTGTCCATAATAGCCATAACCAGAGGATTTGAAGTCATTGTCACAATAGTGAAGTAAAAAGTCACACCAACCACTTTCCTTAATAAAAAGATCCTCTAGATGAATTTCAATGATGCTATCGTCATTTCTCCAAAAGTTGTTTCCTTCATGACGCGTCCATCCGTGAGGACATGCTCTTGCCTGAAATTCAGCTCCATAAATGCTAATAAGGTTAGGGAGTGAATACACAGGGAAAAGATGATAGTCTAGATAACATCCACCAAAATCATCGTTAAGTTTATCTTCATTTATTTTTTCTTGTTCTACAAATTTTTCAAAAAGGTCTTGTGCGGTTCTTTCAATTTTCTTGTTCACATAGCTAATCAAAGGATCATCCCCATAAAGATGGGGGTATACGCATTTTGCGACAACTTCAACTGTTGTTTTAAATCGAGCATTTAAAATCCGATCTTTACCATTGAATTTTCCTGCTGTTGGACCTATACCTGGTTGTAGTTGAAAACTGTCATGTCCTGAAAAAGCAGCCCATGGCAATAAAATGCAAGCCATAAGCACAGCCATTTGAATGATTGTTTGAACACATCGCATGGGTTTTCTTCGGATAACCTGAACAGTCAACATATTTAGATCCATATTTCGTTGCATCTCCAGCCATTAATAAAAAACAAAATAGCAGAAAAGAATCATTAAGATCCATTGGGATTCATTACACCTCAAAGTGCTAGGATAAAATGACACAAGACGGCATAATGTCTCCCTTAACTACCAATCACTTAATCAACTAAAATTGTACCACACAAGTCATGTACAAATGAGTGATTATGGAGAATAATTGGCAACGCTCATCTCTCAATCCCGAGACTTGAGAAAAGATTAAAAATTAAGGAAATTCATGAAGCGCCACAATAAATGGATTAAGGCTGAAGAAGGGCCTGAAAACTCAGTCTTTTATTACGATGAAAATGGCAATAAACTACGCCGTTTTTGGAAAGCTTATCCGGAACAACCCATAGATGAAGCAAGCACGAGATCTTGGAGGAATAATAATCCTGGCAATCATGCCATGGGTAAATTTGCCAAAGAAAAGGGAGCGATTGGCAGTGCAGGGAAAATACCGAATAAGGAAAATTTAGATCTAAAGTATGCCGTATACCCTGATTATGAAACCGGTCGAAAAGCACAAGCGACACGATTAAAAGAAGGGACGATGTACATTGATTCTACCCTCAATGAATTTGTAAGGAAATACACCGGAGTCCCTGATGGAAAACCAGACACTGATGAAGTAAGAGATTATCGAAAAGCAATTAAATTTTTCACAAAATTTGACATGAATCGCACCATTCGCTCCTTAAATGATAAAGAGTATATCCAATTACTTGATGCCATGAAAAAACATGAGGGGTGGAGAGAAGGGCGTGAAGAATATACAGAAGCAAAGCCTGAAAAACAGCTTAAAGAGGTTCTAGGGGTTCATGTAAATAAGCAACACGTTATCACTGAATTTCTTGTGGGAACATCAAAAAAAAGCAAATGGATCTCAAAAAAAGAAGCAATTATGATGACAGAAGAAGGACTATTAAACGCAATTGTGGTTCATGCTAAGAACGGCTCTTATTTAAGACCAGCACATGGCGCGAAGCCCTTCCATGAATTGATTTGCTAATTAAAGAAAGGCCAAAGTGAAACATTATTTGGATAATTCAATAGAGAAATCTCATACAACAATCAGTCATCGGATTGCATTCAGCTCGTTCGTTATCTCTTTTTTGCTGCTGTACACCAGTTCCTGCGCTCTACATATAGATGGAATATTTCTCAGATTATGTACATGGACGCTCCCAGTATTTATGTATTTGTGGGCGCAGCACAAAAATCCATTTGTTTATTTGAAATTGCAAACCAAAGCAGGCTTGTTGTGGGCCTTTAGCTTCTGTGTGATTATATTTGGACTGGGTTCAATATTACGGGGGGCCTCTGGTTTAAATCTCTCTATTCCAACCGATGTCTGGTGGAATGTCATTATTTTAGTAGGTTTAAGTGAAGAAGTGGTCTTCCGAGGATTTATACTACAACAAGTTGAAGAAATGACAGAATCTTTTTGGGTAGGCAATAGTGTGCAAGCGATATTGTTTACGCTAACACATGTGCCATACTGGCTGTCTCAAGGTCAACAGATCACTTCTGGATTAATAGCATTTGTTCTTTTTGCCGGTCTTCTCCTGGGAATGATATTCAGAAAAACAGAATCTTTATGGGCTTGTATGCTCATTCATTCAGTGAATAACTTTTGCAGCATAGCGCTCGTTTATCCAAAAATCTGAATACTCATCCGGAAAGATTGTCCATCAGCCTTTGCATATCCAAACGCATCATATAATGAAGATTTGGACTATGCGAAGGAATGAATTCTCCTAAAATTTTAAAACCAACTTTTTTGTAGATATGGATTGCATGCGAATGAGTTGCCTCGGGATCAATTAAAACCTCAGTAACATTAGGAAATTGATTGATAAGAAATTCTTGAATTACAATATGTGAAAGCCCTTTTCCCAAATAATCAATGTCTCCAATAAGGAGATCAAGAGTGATCGCTTCCCCCTCCTTAGCACACCATTTAGTCAATTCATCACCGGGCTTTTCAATGGAAGAAGTAATGAAAAAAGCAAATGGGCGATTTTTATCATATCCTAACCAATAGTGTCCTTTGGAATCTCCATTTAAAAAGTCGTCTAAATGATTGAGAGTATTTTGCAAGCCTTGTCCATAAAACCACTTTGCAACGTGAGGACTGCCAAGCCATTTGTGCACAAGCGATCGATGCGCTTTCTCCACGGGCTTAAAATGAAAACGATACTGATGTTGCTCCTTCTTTTTCATGACAACTTCCGAAGAATTTTCATTGTATATTTTGCAGGCAAGGCTCGCAAAAATGAACAAAGCACTCTATAAAAAAGAGAGGGGTCTCCCCGCCCCTTTTGGCTAAAGGCAAAATCAACCATATATCGCCCCATCTTTTCTGCTTTCCATGTGAAAGGTAGATTCCCTTTTAATCCTGGAGTATCTACTGGACCTGCATACACGACTGAGAAATGCAGATTTGTTCCAAAATAAGTCAGTGATAAACTTTCAAATGCTTTGGCGATGGCCGCTTTGGAAGCACAATAAGCGCTCCCAGTTGGAGGTGCAAATATTGCGTTTATGGAACTTGTCACAATGAAATTCGTCGGACCTTTTGCTAAACATTCCTTTTCAAAAGCTTCGATCCATACCAAAACACCAAAGTAATTCACTTGCATCATCCTTTCATGATGAGAAAGATCAAAGCGATCCGGATTTTCAATAGCGAGCTCTCCGGCAATTCCTGCATTCAAAAAAAAGAGGGACGGACACAGATTCTTATTGAAAACTTCTTGGGCGGCCTTGGCGATACTTGATTTTTGGGAGACATCACAAATAATGGGAAGAAATGAATCTGATAGCTCTTTTTGCAATGCTGCTAATTTTTCAGCTGAACGAGCAACGCCTATCACTTTCCACCCTCGCTTTACAAGTTCTCTCGAAATGGCTTCCCCAATTCCGGAAGAAGCTCCTGTTACCAAAGCGATCGGTGTATCTTTTAACATATAGCTTCCCAAAATTTTATGGAGTTTGTCAGCATAATAACAGAAGACTTATTTAAACTCATTCGCATATGCAACCTCAATGAGGAGCGAGTATTCATTACAAAACTGACCAACACGAAATTTTTCCAAAACAAACCCAATTTTAAAAACTGCCTTGCAATTTCTTTAACATGAGGAGATTTTGGAAAATCGATTTTTGAAGGGACCGTTCATATTTAAGTATTTTATCGACATGTTCAGAAGCAGGGACCATACCCAGCATGAAGTTCAACTTGTCGGCCTCCGCATTTGATAATTTTTGAGTCGACAACTTTTGAATCTCCTCTTTTAGTTTCTTATTCTCTTTCATATAAAGTTCAATCAATGTTGATGATATCTTGTTTGGATCGTCATAGTCATATTTTTGCAATAGTGATTGTAGGTCTGTAAGAGGCAAACATGGGGGATTATACAGTATTTTTTTATCGGCTTGAGTCAGTTTTTCGATCGACTTGGCAACTATATAAAGATCATCGATGATGTCAGCTTCTAGATCATCGTTTCGCCATATAGGTTGATCGAAAGAAACTTCTCTTCGTGAAAGGCTTTCGATATAAAGGGTATTTCGCTCAATGAGTTCCTCCATATGTAGGATTTCTTGATCAATAGTCCGGTTGTTCTTGGTCCCATAGGAGTAAAATTGATTTAAGAGATCGCTTATATGCTCAGCTATGCCCCCTGTTTCAAATCTAATAACGCGACGCAAGCGCCAAAAATCTACCGCAATTTTCTCGACGAGCAAACTTTCTATTTGATTGCAGGGACTAAGAGAATCTATCAGATTGTCTAAAACCTCTTGATACTCTCTTTGGTTTTCTTCCCCTATTTCCGAAGATACAATTAAATCTTTGGTAAAAATCCCATGTTTGATGGCGTTTGAAGAAACGATCATCTTTCCAGAATTGGTAGTTGGTCCTGTAGAAAGTTGAGCGTTTTGTTGATTTGCTATCAACTGCTTCTCCGTTGTCATAAAAACTCCTTTTTTCCTTGATGTTTGTTTTCAGGTGAGATGCGTGATATAGGTGAGATTTCTCTCCCTTCTCACTCATCTCCCCAATCTCACCTAGTTTTAAATCTCATCCGAAAATACTTTGTTGCCATCAAATCGATAGCATCGCGTTGTACTGGTCGAGCAAGGGAGATTTTCCGCTCGAGTGCTCTTACCCTCTGAATCCCGCACTAGCCATCCTCTTTCTATTAAAATAGCACTGGCTATGGACAAATCAAATCCGGAACAAATATCTTGCTTAAAACTCTCAGGAAGAACAAAGAAGATCCATGTTCCTGTTTCTTGAACCCATTTTTTATAACCGGCACGATGATTGATGATGCGTTGATCATTTTCTCCCATAATAGTGAATTTGGAATCCCCATGCTGTTCAAAGAAATGCTTAACTTGTCTTAAGATTTCGTTCCCTTCTTGCGCAGTTGTGCTTCCGCGACTAGCTAACCATGCTTCAAAACAGGTTGTTGTTGCCCAAAATGCCTCATCTTGAGGCCATTTTGTAATCTCTAATTCCGTTGCTAACGTTCCTGCAGCTGCAATCAATGCGAATCGATTGAGAACCCGCAATACCTGTCCATCCGCGTTGGGTGGAGTATTATCTCGTTTAAATTGTTCAGAAAGATTTCTGATACGTTCAATATGCATCGGTTGATTAGAGGTCAGCTCTTGCAAAAAAGCCCTTCCAGGTGTTCCATGATACTCTCCCGCATTAGTACACAACATGCGCGAAAAATCACTACCTGATTCTATAAAATGAAGATGTTCGAAAACACCATGCTTTCCTGTAAAAGCGGGAATATCAACAACTCGCACTTCATGACCCCCTCTGACTTTTTGACCAGCTTGCCTAATAAGATCGGGAAGTCCTACTTCTCCACTCGATAAAAAAAGCAAACGCCAGCTTTGTTTTTTTCGTGCAAAACCTGATTTTTCAGAACGCTGCTTGCCACCACCATTTACCAATAGATAAGCAATTTCACCCGCGATTTTTGGCTCAAGTTTACCTAATTCATCAAGGCAAAGAAGAGAATCATTATGCAATGCTGCGATCGATTCAAGTCCATTGGATGTGGCGCGCCAAGAATGCAGCTCCTTTTCGCTACTATACACAGAAAGGCTCGTCTTTAGAACGGTTGTTTTACCTCCACTGCTGGGACCACGAAGGTTAAATCCTCCATTTTCTTCTCCTAATAAATGCAATAGTGGGGAAGCAAAAGCTACGCTCACACCAAAACTAAGACGTGAATTATCCACACAATATTTAGCAACATTCTGCTGCCAATCTTCTAAAGTTCCCTTGCAAATATGATGTTCTGTAAGATTTATATTTGCTTGGAAGACCACTGTTTCTTCAAGAGAATTCCCTATGGTAATTTGTGGAAGAACATATAGATTTTTATACCAACCAAGACGACTGACACAACGCATCCTCGCTTTAGGATTGGTGATTTGAATATATCTACTTAAAAGCTCTCGTCCCTGTTTTCCCTCTCTCATTTGAAGACCCATTGAAAGAAGTGTCTGCCGATATACTGTGCCATCACCCCCAAGAAGTTCCAATGGCATAGACCAACAGTGCTCTACTTCGTCATAATCATAAAAACGTAGCATTTTTCCATGATTTTCATTATTATCGTCTCGTGTGATTGCAATGATTTCCAAGGGAGAGCACACCCAGATAGGCTCCGGTTGCTCTCCTTTTGAATTAGGCGCCGGCATAAACCAGACACCCTTATCGTTAAGGGAAAAATTATCCATTTTTTCCCTCCTGTTGGTTCTCGATCCAACTTTCAAACAAATCTATTCTGATGACCAATCCCTTCCCAATCTTCCTCACAGAATCTCTTAGACCATTTCTGTGACGATGGAGAAGAAAGTGGCGAATTTGTGCCAAACTAAAAGGAAATCTGTTGCTTTCTGCTATTTGCTTTGGTGACCAGTATTCATAATTGGTCATAGTGCCTCCTTTAAATTGAGTTTTAATTGTTTGTACTCAATCTTATAAAAGAGGCTGTTTTATCTCCTTGCGAGGTAGGTGACGGTTTCAGAAAGAACTGCGGGCCTGTGTATATCGATAGCCAATAGCATAATGTGGCTGACTCATCAGAGTAAGGAAGGAAATATTATCATTCATGTGACTTCCGCTATTTAAGCGCCGACGAACACCCTTGTTTAAAAGTGTTCTATATAAAGTTCGCCATGGAAGGCAAAAGATATATTCACTATTTGATTGGCGAGGTAATGCCAATAAGTACATGTAGAGATTTTTTGAAATTGGCACATTTACAAATCCGTTTTTACTTGAAATGCGCAAATAATATTCTGGTTTGAACCACTGCTTCTCCATTCCAGGTTCTGGAGGAATAAGATCTGTTATCTTGATTTCAAATAGGTCTTGTTCTTCAACCATAATCTGTGTAGCAGCTGCTGCATGACAAACCCAAGCAAATCCTAAAGCTTCTGCTGCTGAATGCTGTGAGTTTGATCTACCTTCAAGACTGTTCTTAAATAAATTTTTTATAATATTTGAAGTGGCTTGAATGTCAATGGGGTAAACTGCCGGAAGAATATTTCTCAGTATAACCTGACGCTTGACTTTTTCGACGCCATTTTCAGTCCTTTCAGATACCCAATGTTCACGGATTTCCATTTTGTAAGGAAATATAGAATCAAGCCATCCCAACATATTTTTATGGGGAATGTCTTCTCTTAGATATTGCAGAAAGCTTTTCAGAGAGCTCATCCAAACAACTCTATTTTCGCACCCATTAATAATTTTTGTTTCAAGTAACCGAAGATAAGTGATCAAAGAGCAGTCTTCCATAGGTTCTGGAATAATTTCTCCTCGATCAATAATATTTCGATTTAACTCAAGCCATTCTTCATAGAGGTGGATTGCTAACTGATGATAATAATCGGGTAATGGGTTGATCTTTGGTCGATGCATCATAGCTCTAGGATGCCATGCATCAAAATATAACCACTGGTATGCTTCTTCTTCAATCTCACTGAAAGTTGTTTTTGAACAAGCATGGTCATCAAAAATAGGTGAACAATCTTTGACAGAAAAGGCTGTTATAAATTGTGGTCCATCAACACTACAACACAATTTTTGTACCGATTCCAAGTCGGAAATAAATTTCCGGAGGATAGTCTTAGAAGGTTCTAAATCATGTTTCATTCTTTTTCTCTTCATCATCTTCAAATCTTTGACGAGCATCTGTGATTGCTTTGTGTAACATTTGTTGCAGAACTTCCTTTGATGGTAAAACTGTGAGATAATCAGCGACATGAATGCCAGATCGATCTAGTTCTAGTAATTCGATCCGTTCCTTTTTCTTTCCCGCACAAAGAATCAGTCCCATTGGCGATTCCTCTCCAGGACAACGCTCATATTTATCTAACCATCGAAGATACAATTCCATTTGACCTTTGTATTCAGCCTTGAAGTCATCTATTTTAATCTCGATAGCAATAAGCCGCTTAAGATATCTGTTAAAAAAGAGTAGGTCGATGTGAAAATCTTCATCATCGATCATAATGCGCTTTTGACGAGCAAGAAAAGAAAATCCTCCTCCCATCTCCAGTAAGAACTGTTCCATTTCTCTCATAATAGCATCTTCCATGTCTTTTTCAAGATAATGATCATTGAGATTGAGAAACTCCAATACATAAGGGTCTTTGAAAACAAGATCAGGCGTAATTTGATCTTCTTTACGCAGCATCTCTAATTCAGCTTGAACAACCAATTCAGGTTTTCTTGATAAAGCTGTGCGTTCATATAACATCGAATCGATCTTCTTTCTTAAAGTTCTTGTATTCCACTTTTCAATACGACACATTTCGGCGTAAAAGTCGCGTTTAATAGCATCCTTGAGTGGAATTAGCATAAGAAAATGAGACCAGCTTAATTGTCGCATCAGTGATGCGACAATTTGCTCATCAGGGAAAACCTCCGCAAATTGAATCATTTTTCTCAAATATTTTTCTGCAAATCCACCTCCGTATTCTAAGCTTAATTGTCGCGACAGAGATGCGACAATTTCTTTCCCATAGCTCGCTCGTTTTTCTTTTAAAATTTCAGAATGAATACGATAACCAATTTTCCAATAAAGCACGGTCATTGTTGAATTGATTGCAATCGCAACTGTTTGTCTCGCTTGTTCTATAAGAGTTCGAAGGTCTGCAAGTAAATCGCTTTTTTCAGCGGGTGATTTGGATATTTTAACCTTTGTTAGGCTCCGTTGTTTTTTCATATGGAAACTCCTTGTACAATGTGTTCGCCGATACGATCGCTATATTTTTTGATGGACTGACCTTCTAGATGAGTATAACGGTCGAGCATACTCAGTGTGCGATGTCCCATGGCGGTAGCCAACTCAAGGTTAGAGGCGCCCTGCCTTGCAGCAAGCGTACAGAAAGTATGCCTCATATCATGCGCTCGACAATCTTTAATGCCAGCACGCTTCAACGCTTCCTTCCATGCTTTTTTAACTTCTACGCGCCCAAAAGCTACCTTGCTGGCAAAAACGAGAGGTTTGTCAGGATTGCGCACCTCGTACAATTTATTGAGTTCTATAAGTACAGGTTCAGATAAAGGGATGCTACGAGGTCGTCCGTTCTTCGTTTCTTTGATGTGAGCTAATTTATTCTCGAAATCGACATGTCGCCATTCGAGATTGAGGATTTCTCCTTGTCTCGCACCAGTTGTAAGGCTTAGCAAAATTATGCAATAGAGATAGAGCGACTTGCTTTCCTTGCATGAAACAAGAAGGCGGCCAATCTCATCTTCCGTCATCACTCGATCTCGGCCAGAGGATTCCTTGAGCTTATTGAGGTTGAAACAGGGGTTTTCGCTAATCCATCTAAGCCGAACGGCATGGCTGAGGAGAGCTGAGAGGCTGGACACATAACGGTTGACGGTTGCCGGATTTCGCTTTTCCCCCTTGCTTGTTGGTGTATCAACCAACACACGTCTCTCTTTGCCAATGAGTTCAGTGGTAAGATGCACGAGGGCGAAGTCTCCCAGCCGACTCTTCCAATAGTCAAGGTGGCGGATCACATCTTCTACTGAGCGAATATGCTCAAGAGCTCCATCATTTCGATAGCGATCCAACAACTCAGTGAATGTGTGCTGTGCTTTGTAGAGATTGACGTTGAAGCGTCCTTGCTTGATTTCTCGCTCTACTTCCGTTGACCAGTCGATTGCTTCTTGCTTACGATCACATTGTTTGCAAATCGTGGGGTAGCCCTTTATACGAACAACGGCACGCCAACCGACGACTTTGCCTTCTTTATCTTTTCTTTTGTAAATTGCTGCCATATCTCAAACCTTTGGTTTTGGGTTCGAGCGGCTGGATAGTGCTTGTTAAAGTTATTCTTCATTGCACCGATATTGCACCGCAGTGACAAGATTAAACTTGATTATTACATTTCATTCAAGCTTATTATTGCTCACAAGTGCGTGTGAAAAAGTGGGGCAAGTAGGACTTGAACCTACGACCAGCGGGTTATGAGTCCGCGGAGTTCCCTCACATCACAGCAGTTATTCACTGCTCACGACAATACTATAGCATGATAGCGGTCAAAAGTTCAATTGATATGTGATGAGATTTGTGAATGCAAATAGAGCGTTTATGTGCCATGAATGTGCCATGCAAGTTGGACACAGCAAACGTTCATAGCATTTGTTCTAATACTTCAGTAAAACAAGTAGGCAGCATCAAAATAGATATTCTCTTCCTGTCGAATTCGCGGTTTCAATAAAAACCACAGCTTGATTTTAATTTTAATTTATTGTATTTTTGTTTGAAAACAAAAAATCTACTAAAACATTATGAAAACTATCTATTACATTTTATTTGGATTATTTATAAACACAACACTTCTTGCTAGCGAGCCCAGTATGCAAGAATTTCTTCAAGAGTATTATTCGAGCAGCGAAAGAAATGTAGAGAATTATTCAAAGCTGCTTTATTCAACAAAAAAAAATTACAGTGACATTTCTATCAAGCTTTTAAAAAGCGGAGAAAATCCAAATTTTGTTAATACAAAAAAATCTTTTACTCCGTTTATGTATGCCATAATCAACAACGATGTTTCTCTAGTTGAGTTTATGATCGAAAAAGGAGCTGATGTAAACCTGGCTTCTGGAGATTTTCCCGACACAACACCACTCCTTGTTAGCATTACTATGCACGCTGATAATGAGATTACTAAGCTATTATGCGATGCAGGCGCCAGAGCGATAAAGCAGCTCCCTTTATGGAATTGGTCATATCAAAATTCGCTTTCCTACGCCATGATGCAACTTGATGTAGATAAATTTTTTATGATCGCTGAAACATTGTCAATCGGTGAAATACAGGCTTTAGACCAAATTAAAAACAATCTTTTCCAAACATCCATGAATTGGTATTTGATTGAAAATGGTGGTGAAAAATCAATTCAAATAGCCGAATATCTAACTAATAGAGGCGTCTCTATAGAGACAGAGAATAGTTCTGCGTTATCGTTATCTATTAGTAACGGAAACATCAAGTTGATGCAGTACCTGATTACAAAAGGTGCAAATTTAAATTATGGACCTACCGGGAAAAACAATTATGCTTATGGGCAGTCCCCATTAATTGCCGCTCTTTTCTTTCAAAAAAATCATGAAAATATCTCTAAAAACAGTCAAAACAACTTACAAAATATACCCCAAAAAGATGAACCTCTTCTTATTCTATTAGCAAACAATGTGGAGTTAAATTATTCGATTCCGATTCCTACAAGCCTTCCTAACAAAGAAAGTAGAACAGAAAAATATGGATATTCACCCCTCGGCTTTGCGATCACAGAACATTTGAATGAAGCTGTTGAGACGTTAATTAGCTATGGGGCTGATGTGCACATTGTGGAAGCCTCTGGAAAAACACCATTAATTCGAGCTGTAGAATCAAAGAATTTTGATGGATTAATCTTACTCTTGTCAGCCGGAGCTGATCCTTTAAAAAAGGGTAAATTCGATCAGCGAACACCCATTGAAATAGCCTACTCATTAGGATACACAGAAATGTTCAATGCGCTCATTGAATACGAAGCAAACAGCTATAAATGAAATTTATTTACCCTCAGAGATTGCAGTAGGTGTTTGGAGATAGTTAAAAAGCGCCCCCCTATGTCTTGTAGATGCTCAAAATCACTAGTTATATACTAGATTTCTTGTTTACGTTCTCAAGATTCTTAATGGATTTGAGAGCATGCTTTCCAAATTTGGGATGAGAAGTCCATCGACGGAGTATTTGAATATCCAATGTAGTTCCCCACATTCCTAACGAGTCTAATAAAAATTCAATCATGTCCTCTATAATAAGAAATCCAAAATAACTTTTCTGTTTTTCTGAATCTTGAAGTGCCTGACGACAAATTTCAGCTAATTCTTTTGAAAAATAAACCCACAAGGAAGGTAAGATACTTTCACTGCCAGGAAGATTTTGAACATGGTATTCGAAACAACAATTAGCCCTATTTACTTCATAAATTACTGAAGCTGCGTATTTATTGTGCTGAAGAATATTAATTAGTTTGTTGCACTCCATCATTCGCTTATCCATAGACAAATCAATACGATTGATCCAGTAGAATATCTTGCCAACAACGATCATAGCTTGTATTGAATTAGATTTATCATCCAGATGTCCATCGATTAAATCGCAACCTAATCGCGCTACAGCAATATTTGCTATAACAAAATTACTTACATCTTGTTGAGGTATGGAAGATTGTACCATGGGTGGAACAGCCCAGCGTAAAATTGGAGAAACAACAGTCGGGTCATTAAAAGCGGCAAGCTGCGTAATTAAAAGAGAAATGAAAAATGAGTCATGGTTTGCTGTTTGGGCAGCCATAAAAAGAAGTGTTTTTTGTTCATCAGGCGATAATTCGGACCATGCTTCACAGTATGCCCCCTCATATGGATGGTCAATTTGATTCGCCCACACATTGAATGCTAAAGCCCGATAGTTACTATCTTCTTGATTTGTCAGAACATCCCGAATCATTGTTTTAACATCTTCAATATGACTATTTTCTGATTCTTGCAGTGCTCCAAGGCTTTTTAGTGCATCAGTTATAGCCATCGAAATACCAATGTTTTTGGAGTCGGGAAGTTCCTCAATAAATTCCACGAGGCTTTTTCTTGCAGTATCGCTTATCTTCCAACAAGAACTCTGTACAGCTTCCATTAAGCAAAGACGAAGATGATAGCCGGCTCCTCGCCAATAATTACGCAAAATCCCCGGGAGAAGACGTGCAATAGAAGGAACATCTACACCCCCACCATGTCTATATAAAGACAAAAGAACATAAAGTTGTCCGACAGACAGCTTGTCGTCATCTAAGCGAATCGCAACATTTTCATATATGTGCTTTGATCCACTTCTATAGATTAGGCCATTGTCTAAATGGCGACATATGCTTGAAATTGCAGGGCCGGCATTACCTCCAAAACCACAATAACAAAAAGCAAACATACCGCTACGCAAACCAATCAATCTTTTATTTGCCTGTGTTTCCAAGCGTTCACATTCTAGTGCATTGCGATTATCCATCTTTTTTATAGCTTCAAGAAGCATATCAAAAAACTTGCCTTTAACAAACACGTAAGGGAGTGCATTGATAAATGCCAGTTCTTGTAAGGTCCATGATTTAAGGCTTTCGGGAATTACCTTTACTTTTGTCCATGTGGTGTCATCGAAATTGAATCGCACTTGCTCAATTTCGGCATTAATATCTTTGACAATTTTAGAAGAGTAGGTATCTGCCCATTCATAGGGGAACTCTCCACATTGCCCCAAAAGACAAGCTTGGATAATTGTTTCATCTGAAATTTGTGATAAGACTTGAATAAGCAAAGCAATATCGTCGATTGCTCCAAGAATCAAATGCTTGCGGTCTTCATTTAAGGGTAATTTTAAGGCTAGTAAAATATCGTCAGCGTTTGATGAAGAACGAATAATTGCTTCTGCACTAAAGGCATTAAGATAGAGTTCATGTCCGAAATTTATAAAATCATCGTCCTGAATAAGAAGATTTACATTTCGTAAATGTTGTAAAATAGCAGTGGAAATGTTTTCTTGTTCTGCAATACGTTCTAGGCCTCGAATACTTAGACAAAAGGAAACATCTTCGGATAATTTTTTTGCTATGATAGATAAGGCTCGAATCCCTTCAGTCGCATTTTCTTCCAACCTTTTACGAATATACGTATCGAAAATGGCATAACGACTCATTCCAGGTCGAATATTCAAACCAATTTCCCCCACTAACTTAGCCTCGAGCCCACTTTCAATAGAATTTAACAGTGTAAGTTGTGAATGTAAGAGAGTGCCTTTAGATGCCTGTTTTGCAATTAAAATCTTTAATTCATTATCAGGTGGTGAAACTGCTAATGATTCGAGTTCTAAAATTCCTTCACAATGAATTTGTTTTTGAGATGTT
This sequence comes from Parachlamydiaceae bacterium, assembly GCA_025451995.1. Classification (GTDB taxonomy): domain Bacteria; phylum Chlamydiota; class Chlamydiia; order Chlamydiales; family Parachlamydiaceae; genus JANWJE01. The sequence continues at coordinate 89,033 of JANWJE010000086.1, forward strand.
AATATGACAGACGCTTCATACCGATCACATGCAGCAGAAAGAGCTCTAATCAAATCTTTTTGTTGTGTTTTTAAGCATTCATTATATCCATCCAGAAGAAACACTAACCGCTTATTCATTCTTTGGCTGGCGCTGAAGAGAATTTCTGCTGAAGAAATTTGAAGCAATGCAACTTCTTTATTAATAAGTTTTCCAAGATTGCCGTCAAAATCCTTCCCTTGAATTACAATAGGGATATGTCCATCTTGAATTAATTCAAGTGCTATTTGATATGCAAGCAAAGTCTTTCCGCAGCCAGATGGACCAACAAGAAGTATGTTTTTGTTATCAGCGTACCTTAATTTGACTTCATTCAGCACCTTAGAAATTGTTTCGTTAAGAATAAAGTTAATCGTAAAATTACTGTAGTATCGATCAAATACCATGCTATACGCATTCGTTATTCTATCTGCCTCTAGCAATTTTGCATCCATAGCCATTTTCATGTCGGGAATTAGTCTAAGGTTGTGATGCTTTGCAAACTCTCGCCACGTATCTATTGTCCACGAGAAAGCTTGGTTTGTCGGTTCTAATAATTTATACAACTCATTAATTCCAATGATTCGAGCCTTAAAATTTCCACGAAAATCTGAAGACCCAGTAGGAATTGAAGGGCTAAATACTAAAGCTCCTTTAGGATAAAATTCGTCAATTGTCTTAAATTTTTTTATAGTGTCACGTACTGCATACACTGCTTTAACTGTTTGAAGATAATAATTATCGCAAACCTTCCACCCTGTTGCGCTAAGAATTTCCCAGTCCCCATTATCACTACCTCGAAAAGGACAAGAAAAGCTTTTTGCCTCGATGACAACCACCAAGCTATTGATCCCTACAATTAGGTCAATTTGACGATTACAAAAGTTAACATTAGCAAGAACAATAGCTGAAAGATTTTTTCTAGATAATGTATCAACAACATATTTAAGAACGGCACGATCAGATTCATGCTCAATTAAGTCACCGATATAAAGTTCAATCCCAGACAAAGCTTTCTTCCTATTCAACAGTAAAATTAAAAGGTGTTAAACTCTTAATTAGGGAGTTCTTAAAAAAAATAACGAGGTTAAAAATGTGGGCGATTAAAATTTGAGTAAAATCTAGCTATCTGGCAATAAATCTTTTCCTAGACATTCAAGACCTTTTGCTAATGCTACTAGGGAAGTAATCGAAGGATTTCGTTCAGCTCTCTCAATACCGCCAATGTAGTTTACATGAAAATTGGCTCTTTCTGCAAGCTGCTCTTGAGTCAAAGATAGGGCGTGACGTCGATTTCTGACTTTTGTAGCAAAATCAACTAAGATAGGGTTTTTCTTTTTCTTCTTAACTGTCACCATTTAAGCTTCTTCTCCTAATAAGCTTTAGGCTAATCGAATGACAGCTTCAGAAACACACACGATCGTGTTGAAAATAACCATTATGGTGTGTATGCTAAAATATCTAAAGAGGCTGTTAGGGTCTGTATCGCCTAAAAATCAAGTACTAGGGATATGCAAATGGAAACATCTTCCTACTTGAAAGCAACCCAATGAGGAACAATGAAAACAAATAAACATGCATTCTTGTCAGAGTGGCATGAAAAGCATAAACTGACTGAGAAACAAATCGATTTAGTTTTTTCACGCTTTTATAAAGGTGAAAAGGCTGTCATTTTACTAAAAGAACTTTCAATCGTCAGAAGTCGCAACCGTTCTTTCGTTGAACATTTTCCTCCTATATTTTGCAATTCATTCTGTAGACTTTGTGGCTTCCATTTGTATGCTTACCGCTCAGATAGAGCTCATTATAGAAAAACACAATTACCATATAATATTTTGACAGCTCAATGTGAAAAATGTGGCCATCAAGAAAACATGAATTGCGAATGTCTGGATTGTCATCTAAGAGAATGTGAAGATAGAAAAATTTTGGAGAATAATCAAAAATGTATCGACGAGATGGAAGTCGAGTGGCTGTTGCAATATAAAAATACCATAAGAAAAATTTGCGGTATAAGTTTTTCCAACCCTCTTCTTAATGAGCAGGCTCCTTATCCACAGTTACAGGATCGCGATGTTTTTGCTATTTCCAAGGCTTTTTTGTCTTGCTGATGATGATTTAGAAAAGGAAATGTCAATGACTTCCATTTACTGCATGATTTTACTGTTGATTGCTATAAGAGTAATGAGAATGCTCTATGAAAGATAATCGGATATTAAGTCGTTATCACAGTCAACCTTCTCAGAGAACGAATTTCTTCTTGAACCTCTTTGCTGTATAACCCATGCTTAAAAGGCATTATTTTACATTTGATAATGCCTTCTTTTGTTTTGGGACCACCTTTTGCTCCATGCATTCGGCATACTCCCCATTTTTTGATCGCATAATTTTTGCATTGTTCTCCACTTCTTTTTGATTTGGCTTTACACCTTTGCATGAGGACCCTCCTTAAGTTTTTTGTTCACCCCCCTGAATCAATGTTCCCAACAATAGCTTTACCACCATTATAAACATGCACGTGTTCTACAGAGACTCTTTGTTCTCCTTTTCTCCGATACTTTAGAAGCATATCTAAAGTTTCGTGATGTCTTGCTAAGAGTTTGGAAGCCCCATTCAGATATACATTTGCAAAATCAATTCTATCAGCTCGAGATGCACGATTCAAAAATTTCAACGCATTTTCATGGAGAATTATTAATTGTGCTATAAGTTGGCCCTCATACTCGTCTTCAGGAGCAAATACTTGCATTGTCTTTGCAAAATTATTCATAGTTTCTGGGATGCTTATATCATTTTCTTCAGGAAGAGCTTCCGCTCCTATTGCAAGGGATCGCAGACCTAAATTTTGGTCCAGGCATCCTGTGGCATTTGTAAGATGCGCTTGAAGTAAATCAACCGCATCATTGTGTGCCAATTTCTTATCGAAGACCACATCTAGAATTTTTTCCTTGCACTCATGCGCACAAAAAATCGATGCAGGCTTTATTCGTTTTTTCCTTTTCGAGTTGCTTATTGTCTTTTGCTCTTCGATTGTTAAGTCACGATTGTTTGCAATTTGGGGTGTAATTTCTTTCTTCAAGGTACCTCTCCTGCTTTATAAAATTATTTTCCTCTTTGTCCGCGGACGTCCGCGGACATGACTTAAATAGTTTTAAAGGCAATACCCATATAGTACCTCACTTTCCTACCTTCTTCGTCCGAGAATTTCTTCCTCTGCATTCCTGGAAATGCTGCTTTAAACGACTTTCCAAAAGATTGTATATTTCCTTTTGAATATCCATTAGAAGCGCACCACTGTCTCCATGAAAGAAATAGGCTTTTGATAGGTAGACGCTCATTTGGTTCAAAGTGACATATCTCATCTACAAAAGCCTTGACTGGACTACTTAGTTCGCTTAATTCTTCCATCATTTCTAAAGAGGCTTTTGGTTGGATAAAACGACCATTTTCATTTAATCGCTTAAGCCCTTTTAGAGACCATAGCAAAATTCCTGGCAATTCCATTTTAAGTTTTTCTAATAATCCCGTATCTTCACGACCCAACCAACTTGTTTGAAGGTTCAAGATGAGATATCGATTCGTTAATGCTCCACTTGCATCTGTTAAATCTGGGAGCTCATTACTCATCATGATGATTTTGGTTGGAAGTCGCACTGTAACAGGCATTTGATGTTTGCGATTGATAGTTAATAAATCTTCTCCACTAATACTAAGAAGTCTCTCTACAATTACGCTATAAGCTATTTTTTGTTCTAACCGAACATCAGAGATAATGATTAACGCCTTGTTTAACAATGGTTGAAGGCCAAATTCTGTGTTAAGACTACTTAGAGTAGGTCCAGCTACATTAGAAGCCCCTAATAATGCTTCTATTACACGACCAATGGTTCCTTTTCCAGCTCTAGGAGGCCCAACAATCAATAATATTTTTTGATATCTTGTATCCTGTGTAAGAAGATATCCCATCCATTCTTGAATTGCATTTTGACTTTCTATGTCTTTTGGCCATAAAGATTTCAAAAATTTCAACCACTCTTTGGGTTCGGTAGACGTAGGATTAAAGTCAAAGTCCAAATAACTTGTATTCATCAAATAGGGAGTAGGTGATGTCAGTACAGTTTTTTCGTTAGTTAACCAATCATCAATCGAAAGAATACCATTTTGAAAAACAATGATACGTTTTGGGTTTGGACTTTCTCTTCCATCCAGCCAAATCGCACCATTTGAAGGATGGAGTTCATGGAAACATTTCGCTTTCAATGCATCAATAATTTCGTTCACTTTATTTTGATTTGGATTGAAATCCTTTAACGAACCATCTTGGGTTAGTATCTTTGCGTCTTCTAGAAATTTGTAAACGAGATGTCTAACTTTACTTTGGTCAATTTCAGCATATTGGATGCCATTCCACAGCCAAAATGAATTTGAGCAAAAATACAAAGTTCTTGTTCCTTGCTCTGAAAAACAACTTTGAATAAGAGATTTGGCATTTTCCATCGGATTGTTAGGGCTCAAAATCTTTTCACTTTTATCTGAAATGATCAGATTGAGAGATTTTTGCTTTTCTTTTTGTGCTTCCAAGTCAAGAAATCGTCTATGAAAATCATTCTCAATTTGAATTTGTGCTTCAGTTTTTCCTTCCACTAAAGGCTGATTTTTAAAATCTTCTGGTCGAAGTGATGAATCATATCGATAGATATCTGTAAGCAACTCCTTATCTTCATCAAAGTTTTTTCTAAGTAATATTTCTGAGCATGTTTGAAGGTTTGCTGTTTTAACATCTTTTGGAATTATGCCTTTAGGAATGGTAATTTCTTTGGTTTCATAATGGATATGGCTTTCTTGAAGAATCCCTTCTATGCTTTTTCGGTCTATTGGCAAAGCAAGCCAATCTTGATATATTTCATTCCAACGACAACCTTGTGATTTAATACGGTCTTTAATCCCTTTACGTAAAGGCTTTAGAAATTTGAATAAAACAAAACATTCTAAATCACATGATTGCTGCCTTAAATACGTTCTAGGATTATCTTCTATGGGTTTTCCTTCATCTTCATTGATACGTGTTTCAGGGAATTCTTTCTCCTTGAACCGCTCTTCAACTATGGCTACAGAATCCTCTGGACTAACTGTTTTATTTAATTTATGATTATTCATAATGATTACCTTTTGTTAAGAAGCCCTGGAGTGCCATCCAAGGGCTTTGTGTTTTATATTTGTTTATGCTCATCGACGCGTTTGTTTTTCCAGCCACTCTATAAACTGGTCTCGACGTATAAGAACTTTACGACCTACTCGACGTATTGCTTTTGACAGACCATTACGATGAGCATGAAGGACATAGTACCTAAGCATAGGCACCGTAAAACAAAAGCTTGGGTCATTGGCTATCTGCTTAATTGTGCAGTAGCTTTCCTCTCGCTTATTCTCAGCCATATTAAATCTCCTTTTGATGTGATGATGACTTATTTACTCAACTCAATTGGCCGTATCTCATCAAAATATTGAATTAATGCCACGGGACTTGACCCCTTGTGTTAGACAGAAAAACTAGATTTAAGAATTTATTATTTCTTAAATAGTTAGTTGTTAGGTAGATGGATATGATTGCAAAAAAGAATGTTAAGAGAGGCTCCCAAAAGGTAAAATAGAACCATTAGAAGAGCGTAAAAAAGAACTGCTCGAACTTTTCTTTCAAAAATAGCCTTAGAATGCTCTAAGAAGTGATTAACGGCTCAACTTTTCTCATAGCGTTAAGCTCTAATATAGGAATGCGACCTTCAAGATAGCCGTGAGGGAGGTATTTCATAGCTTCAGGCAATATTGGTGCTTTTTCTGGTCCAAATAAAACATTAGAAGCTTCATGAAAAGCTCTTTCAAGTGCCTTACCATGTGCATCAAGGCTTTTGAATAGACGGAGAGCACGAATCTGTTGTTTCTTAGAGCAATAGCATCTCAATAAGAGAAAAATCCAATGTGGAGTTGGAAGAACTTCTTTGCCTACCTTTAAGGTTTTATCTAAAAAGTTAACATCAAGGGAGGTGATGTTAAGAATGTCATTTGTGCTTATGCAATCGCTTTTGCCTAATGATGCTATCCATATCCGAATTAAGATGACAACCGTAATATCGCCAGCTTTTGTATTTTTTGAGTCTACAATAAAAGTCCTATAGAAGTAGTTAAGGATGGAATTCATTGTTTGGTAATCAATGACATGGCTGGTTTCCCATCTCCCAAGTTTTATCGTTGGTTTTTTAGGTGGATTTTTCGAAAAACCTTTCTCAAGTGGTATCAATGGCAATTTTTTGAACGATTTATCTATGATAACATCTTCAAAAATTCTTTTTTCCAGCTCTTCTTTATAGATTTTGCGTAAAGCAAAACGATGTTTATCCCTTCGATCATGAATTGATTTCATGACCTTTTCATAGGCTATACTTATGGATTCTCCTTCTAATGGTGCAAAACTAACTGAATCCAAATTACGTGGATTGGCAGCTATTTCGACATCGACATCGGGATTGGATTCTTCAGAAGGAGATTTTTGAAATTTTTTTTTAGAATCTTCCCAAGTTGGTAGAGCATCTTTTTTCAATAAGTTTTCACTCATTCGCTCTTTTTGCTTTGCATATTCCGCTTTTATGAAAGGCTTTTGCCTTTCATATCTAGCTATAGTTTGAATTTGATGGGTTAAAGAATTTTGCATCCACTCTTTCTTTATTCTATCAAACTGATTTTGTTCCAAGGGAAGACTACATAAATCCAATAGAGGAAAATCCAGAGACATTGTTAGATGCTCTTCTAAATTATCTATCAAAGTATCCCACGCGATAAATCTCTTGATTGCCTTAACAGGTGATTCCTCAAGATATTTTCTCTCTACTATCTCAATAAAGCCACCTCGACCTTTCAATTTTAAAATTTCAGACTTTTTGGGATTGGGCTTAAAATGGTAGAAAGCATAGCGATATACCTTAACCATGGTTTTTAAAGGCATTAAATGCGTCAAAATATTGACTGTAACATTTCTGTTGCCTTTCGACTGAGTGTGAGACAACTCGAACTGCAAAGAAGTGTTCTTATTGCGAAATTTTTGAGCTAAAAGCATCAAGTCTCTAGCTAGCTTCTGATTTTTTGTCAGTGCCATTAATATCCTTAAAAATTCGCTCGTTTACAGCCGAAGAAAGCCGATATGTAATTTTTGCATTCATATGAGTGTAGCGTTGAAGCATCTGTAAGGTTTGGTGTCCCATTGCTGTTGCAAGTTCTAAATTGGAGGCTCCAGACTCGGAAGCATAAGTACAAAAAGTATGCCTTAAATCATGCATACGTAGATTTTTTATCCTTGCGCGCTTTAAAGCTTCGTCCCAAGCCTTTCTTATACAGATTTTTCCAAAACGTTTCTTTGCTGGAAAGACAAAAGGAGTATTAGGGTTTCTCTTTGAGTAATGAGAACGAAGCAGGTCAAGAGCTTCTCCCACAATTGAAACTGTACGGTGTTTTCCATTTTTGGTTTCTTTCAAGATAATTATTTGCCTATCAAGGTCAATACAGTCCCAAGTGAGTCCTAATATTTCACCTCGCCGCATACCTGTAGTTGCTGCCAAAACCACAACAGGCAATAAGTGTTCATTTCGGCTGTTTTTGCATGCTTCATATAAACGAGGCCATTCGTCAAGAGACACAATCCTATCCCGTCCGTTTGGCTCTTTAAACTTTGTAACTCGCCGACAAGGATTATCAGTAACCCAACCACATTCATTAACTCCATATGTGAATAGGGTGGACAGTGTCGCAAGGTAGCGGTTAACGGTTGTTTGTGAGCGCTTAACCTTTTTTGAAGTCAATCCATTTGCAAGTTCTTGTCGGCACTGAGCAATTAAATCTGACGAAATTCTTGTGAGGCAATATTTGCCTAATTTATCGCGCCACCATTCCAGATGACGCTTCATATTCCGAGCATCTTTAGGCTTTGTGGGGAGAATAATTGTTGTATAACGATCAATGAGGTCTGACAAAGTCTGTTTACCGTTCATTTGATCGGTAGGACCATACCCTTGTCTTCTACGGGCTTTTTCTTGCTTTTGCCAATCTTTGGCTTCTTGGAGCGTAGGAAACGTTTTAGACTTTGGAGGAAAGCCGTCACTTTCTCTAATCTGAACCCTGTAGCTTACAATGTTATTTTTGCTTGTTCTTTTTTGAATGCCTTGCGTCATGCTCATGCTCCATTTGATTGGTTAGCGTGAGCAGTGACATGGTCACCACGACGACAATTGCTGTGATTTGCTGAGGTGTATAGAGTCGAACTGTGCCACCTGTGTGCCACGACCCATTTAGTGGCTTGGGTTTTCAATGATTTAATGTAATCATCATAAACCTTAAGCACTGTTACTCAACAAGTTATAAAAAGTGGGGCAACTTGGACTTGAACCAAGGACCAGCGGGTTATGAGTCCGCTGCTCTAACCACTGAGCTATTGCCCCGTATGGAATGGACGATACTATAGCAGATAAAGAGTGTCGGAATCAAGACTTATCTTTTGACTGCTTCGCCCTCTCGCCCCTCTTGTTGTTGGCTTTTCAGAGTCTCGCGGTAGAATGAGGCGAGATCTGCCTTTAACTTAATCAAAGAGGGGTGGTGAATATACATCATATGGCCCGCTTCATAATGCCTCATTGTCACGTGATGGCTAATGCTTGGGTCCAGACCGAGGTGATTGAAGGTATATTCCGTAGCAAAGAATGGCGTTGCTAAATCGTAATAGCCATTTCCTACAAAGACTCTTAAATAGGGGTTTTTTGTCATCACGCTGCGCAGCGTGTCTGCCACATTTAAATATTTATTTGAACTGGCGTAATCCCATGGCTGCACATTTGTTAGTATTTTATAGGTCCCCTCTTTGTTCCATTTTAGGTCTGTTCGTATATATTGATTCATGGTAGCTGTGAAGGCACCAAAAATAGCGTCAGCGCTTGGGTCGTATTCAAAATGCTCACCAACAGCGTCGGCATCAATCCCTTTAAAGCGGCTATCAAAACGGCCAACTGTTTTTCTTTGATCGCGGAGAAGCTCCTTTGCAAAACGAAACATATCGATTCTCAAATTACTTCGTTCAATGTATTCAGATGACAATCCGGTAAAACGGGTCAGTTGATTGACGATGCGGCTCCGTTCTTGATCTTTTAATAAATCCCCTTTAAACAGGGCGAGCGAATAATCATTGATGACAAATTGTCTTGCTGCTTGCATTGTATCGTGAAAATTTGCTTGAAGATCAGGAGAAAGTTTTTTATGATACCATGCTGTAGCTGTATAGGAGGGGAGAAAAAGGAGATAAGAAAGATCATTGCCTGCATTAAAATCAATGGACTGGAAATTTAAAACAGTCGATATGAGGACCAAGCCATTGACATAGATAAATTGTTCGTCATGAAGATGGCCGGCTAAACCTGCGGCGCGCGTTGTCCCATAACTTTCTCCAATAATAAATTTCGGAGACTCCCAACGTTGATACCTCGTTAAGTACAATCGAATAAATTCAGCGACAGATTTAACATCTTCTTCTACCCCATGAAATTTTTTGGCATCTTCCTGTGGTATCGCTCTGCTAAAGCCTGTAGAAACCGGATCAATAAAAACTAAGTCAGTATCATCGAGAATGGAATAGTCATTATCTATTAAATGAAAAGGTGGAATAGCGTCCCCATTGTCATTTAAAAAAACTCTTTTAGGTCCTAGCACCCCTAAATGCAACCATACAGCCGAAGAGCCCGGTCCGCCATTAAAACAAAATGTAATTGGTCTATTTTGTTGATTTTCAGTTCCTTCTTTAATATAGGTGATATAAAACACACTTGCTTTGGATTTGCATTTTTCATCTTTCAATAAAAAATTTCCTGCGATTGCTTTATAAGAAATAGGATTTCCATTGATTATTATTTCATGTTTTGTTTCCGATTGTTCTTCCTTCTCCTCGCAGATATTTTCTTCTTTATTTTCATCTGCAAAGGCTGACGAAAAGAAGCAGATCATAAATATGAGAATTAATTGGGTGAATTGCATGGTTATTCCTTTATCTCTATTTTCTTTTTAAAATTTTCTCTTGAAACATAAGAAACTAAACATTTAAAAAATTTTTTAAATCTCGGCAAGAAATCAAAGCCGCACCCGCAAAGCGCATTTTTTCACAAGCTTTTTCGATATCATGCGGCTGTAAATTTACTCCTCGACAGGCATCAAGAATAACAAAAACTTGAAAGCCAAGTTCGCTTGCATCTAAGGCAGAAAATTTTATACAGTAGTCCGTTGCAAGGCCGGCAATATAAATTTCTTTGACCCCTTTTTCTTTCAAATAATTTTCTAATCCAGTGGAGTGGAGATGGCCATTATCGTAAAAAACACTATAGCTATCCAGTAAAGGATCCATTCCTTTATAAATCACTTTATCGACTTGGGTTGTATCCCATCCCGGCGCAAATTCCGATCCTATTGTTCCCTGAACGCAATGCGCCGGCCATAAGATTTGATCTAACCCGGCTAAGTGGATATGATCCCCAACGTTCTTCCCTTCGTGGTTATCAGCAAAGCTCATGTGATCGTGAGGATGCCAATCCTTAGAGGCAATGATAAGATCAAAGGGATAATGGATGATTTCATTGATGATTGGAATGATTCTATCCCCCTCTTCCACCGCAAGCGCACCGCCTGGAAGAAAATCATTTTGAATATCTATGAGTAAAAGCGCTTTCATAATGGAGAATTTCTAATCTGCCGAATTAATTCTATTTTTAAATCATATAGCCGCTTTTCCATTCCTACAGGATACACATGCGGATTCAAAAAACGCTTGATCCCTATTGAAAATTGGCTGAGTTCTTTTAGAGTATTTTGTCTGATGTCATTTAAAGGGGGTCTTTTATAAACACTCTTGCCATTTTTGAAAATAGGGACGAGTAAATCCTGATTTTGGACCCCCTCTTTTATTGAGTGGATATGGGTTGGGTCTAATGGATCAATGCTTAAGCAATCGAGCTTCCATGGCATATTTAAATCGTAAATCACATCGCAAAGATTTTTTCCATTTGCAACAAAGCGTTTGACTTGAAGGATGCCGGGATTTGACACCTTTAGCATTTGTTCTGAAAGTTTTAATTTATATTTCCAATCTTCCCCGGGATTTCGAATCGCAGATAGCTTATAAACTCCATCGAGAGCGGGTTGGTCTCTGCTGGTCACCAGATTTGTCCCTACCCCCCAAACATTGATTTGCGCCCCTTGCCTTTTTAACTCGCTAATGATCGTTTCGTCTAACTCATTGCTCGCGATAATTTCAGTTTCCGGAAACCCGGCTTGGTTCAGCAATTCTCTACTTTTAATGCTTAAATCTGCCAAATCTCCTGAATCTAAACGAATGCCTAAAAATTTTATCCCTCGTTCCTTGAGCCATCTTCCTACTTCAATGGCCTTCTTTACCCCTTCAATTGTATTATAGGTGTCAACTAAAAAGACGCAATTATTCGGCAAATATTTAGCATAGTTGCGAAAAGCCTCAAGCTCGTCATCAAAGACCATTACCCAACTATGAGCATGCGTTCCTTTAACCGGAATTCCATAGAGTTTTCCCGCCAATAAATTGGAAGTCGAATCACATCCTCCGATATAGGCTGCCCTGCTAGCGGTCAATGCTCCATCGATTCCTTGCGCTCTTCTCATCCCAAATTCAATGACGGAATCTCCCTTTGCAGCCAAACAGATACGCGCGGCTTTCGTTGCAATCAATGTTGGAAAATTAATAAGGTTAAGGAGTGGGCTTTCCAGGAGTTGCGCCTCAATTAAAGGAGCTTGGACGCGGATGAGAGGTTCATAAGGAAACACCAAGGTCCCTTCTGGTATTGCGTCCAGATTGCCTGTAAATTTTAGGTCGCTGAGATATTTTAAAAATCCTTCGTCAAAATACGGGGAATTATCCCCGGCTTTTAAATCTGCTAAATAGTTCAGATCCGAAGATTGAAATTTGAAGCGCTCTATGAATTGGATGGCATTTTCAAGACCGGCCGCAACGGTGAATCCCCCCTTAAAAGGCATTTTCCGAAAAAAAAGATGGAAATTGGCCTCTTTTTGAGCTAAACCCGCTTTCCAATAACCATAAATCATGGTCATTTGGTAAAAATCGGTCAACAAAGCTAAAGATTGATCATAAATTGTAGAAATAGATTGCACCATTTGATTGCATTTTAAAGCTCTTTGGGTTTAAAAAATAGAATTTTCTAATATATTCCGTCCAGTTGAAAGCTGGAAAATTTAACAAGGAGGCGGCCTGATTTTGCATCAGGCAAAGCCGGTGCCGAAGCAGCACAACTTGAATAAGTTGTGCGATGCAGGCAGATGCAAAAGCAGAGCCAA
>JANWJE010000087.1 GCA_025451995.1 Parachlamydiaceae bacterium
AGAATCTTTTTGGCGTCTTTATTGCCAAATTTTTCGACCATATTTAACTCAATATGCTCTCAAAATTTGGCAATAAATCCATCCAAAAACCTTTCTTTTTCTCAAGCAAAGCGAGTTTCGAAAGAGGACTTTTTTATTTTGTGTAATTTTATATCATCAGAGCATTTAAAACACTGATTTCTATCTAGCTGGGATGAGGGTCAGGGATGAGGGTCAGGCCGACCCTCACTCCTCCGAAAACAATTCTTCATTTTTTTGTGTACATATATTATACTTTCTATCAACAAAGGTGCAAAAAATGGGTTTATTTAGTCGCGATAAACCAAAAATTAAGATACAAACGACAAAGAAAGATGGGTTTAGTGGATGGTTAAAATGCACCCACTGCAACGAACTAATTCACACAAATGAATTAGAACAAAACCTTAATTGTTGTCCAAAATGTCAATATCATTATCGGCTGCCAACAGAGGATAGAATCCAAAGTTTAAGCGATCCGGGGACCTTTACGCCCTTATTTGAAAATCTTCAAACAATCGATAGCCTTCATTTTGTAGATACCGAAGCTTACCCCGATCGATTAAACAATGCTCGAACAAAATCGGGTCACAGTGAGGCTGTTGTTGTAGGAACCTGCACTTTAAACGATTATCCTATTGCTTTAGGAGTATTGGATTTTAGTTTTATGGGGGGATCTATGGGATCTGTGGTGGGCGAGCGACTCACGCGGCTTATCGAACTAGCCCTCGAACGAAACATTCCCCTTATCATTGTATCGACTTCGGGTGGGGCCCGAATGCAAGAATCTATCTTATCACTGATGCAAATGGCAAAGACCTCTGCTGCGTTAGCAAAATTACATGAGGCCGGAATCCCGTATATTTCTATTTTGACAAATCCAACAACGGGTGGAGTTACTGCTTCTTTCGCTTCTTTAGGCGATATTATCATTGCTGAGCCCAATGCGCTCATTTGCTTTGCCGGCCCTCGCGTGATCGAGCAAACCATCGGACAACAACTTCCTCCGGGTGCTCAAAAATCAGAATTTTTGCTTCAAAATGGAATGATTGATTGCATTTTTAATAGGCATGAAATGAAACAAAAGGTCTCTGAATTTTTAGATTATTTTAATCCTTGAATTCCCATTGTAAAAAATCATTGGTAAAGATATATACTGCTTCCAGCTGAAAGGACCCTATGGCAAAACAAGACAATATTGATATTTTAGTTCAAATTGAAGATCAAACGCTTCTTCCTTTTTACATGACTGAAGAAGCTGCAGGGGCCGATTTAAAAGCCTTTTTGCAAGATTCCTTGATGATCAATCCTGGAGAATCTGCTCTGGTCCCAACAGGAATGAAAATGGCAATACCGGAAGGTTATGAAATTCAAATTAGACCTCGCAGCGGCTTAGCTCTAAAGCATCAAGTAACTGTTTTAAACACTCCCGGCACAATCGATTCCGATTACAGAGGAGAAATTAAGATTATTTTAATTAATCATGGAAAAGAACCCTTTACAGTTACTCCCGGTATGAGGATTGCACAAATGATCTTAGCTCCTGTCCTTAGAGCAAATCTTATTGTGGCTTCCGAATTAGCAATCACAAAAAGAGGAACGGGGGGGTTCGGTCATACAGGAGCATGTGGGTGACTCTATCAGAGTACATGTCACCTTCGCTAGTCTTTTTCTTAAACACCTCAACACGCGATGAGACGTTACTAAAAATGGTCAATCTCATCAAACAACAAGGAAAAATTGAGGACCCGGAAACTTTCTACCAAGCAATTATCGATCGGGAAAGAATTGTTTCTACAGGCATTGGCATGGGAGTGGCTATTCCCCATGCCAAACAATCTTTGTTTAATCAATTTTTTATCGCGCTTGCCGTATTACAAAAACCGATAGAATGGCATTCCTTAGATGGAGGGGCTGTTCGGCTAGTGTTTATGATTGGCGGTCCTGATGACAAACAAACTGAGTATTTACAGATTCTTTCTCAAATCACACAGACAATTAAAGATGAAGAAAAAAGAAAAAAGCTATTGACTTTGCAAAATCCCCTAACAATGATTGAACTATTTACCTAGATTTGGTATAGAGGTCTAAGAATCTGTTCAGAATCTCAGGTTCTAATCATTGAGGGTATTATAATGGATTTAAAGATAAAAGATGTAGCTGAGCTTTTAAATGTCTCGGAATCAACAATTAGACGTTGGCTGAGCGAGGGTAAAATCCCCGCATATCGAATGAACCAACACTACTATTTTTCTCGAACAGAGATTGAAAGTTGGGTCATCTCCCATAAAATGGACAAATCGGGTGGAATTTCCCCATTTATTCGGCATAAAGAAGCCGAATCGCTCGCGATTTCAACAACGAGTACACCAAAAAATTCGAGGGGAAGTAAACAGTTTAGTTTATTTCGAGCGATTCATAAAGGGGATGTTCTCCATCATGTCAAGGGGAACAGCAAAGAAGAGATTATCCGATCTACCATGCAAAAAGTTGCTAAGCAGCTCCATGTGGATGCGGATGTCATGACCGATCTCTTATTAGATCGTGAACATTTAATGTCTACAGCCCTTAGCGATGGAATTGCTGTTCCACATACGAGAGACTCCCTGCTCCCTGGACATCACGATGCTGTCGTCGTTGTCTTTTTAGAAAATCCATTAGAATATGGCGCTTTAGATGGACAACCAGTCAACACACTCTTCTTTTTATTTGCTTGCGAAGACAAAAGGCATCTTCATTTGCTGGCCAAAATTGCACATCTAAGCAGTCAATCGCAGATTCGAGAATTTTTAAAAGCTCACCCCTCTAAAGAAAAGCTGCTCATCTTCATCAAGGATTGGGAAAGTAAAATTCCGGGGCTTGGAGGCTGACAGGAAATAGGACCAACAACCATGGACCAACAACCATGGTTGTTCGTCCATGCTTGTTCGTCCATTTTCCTTTAGCCCCTTCCCTATTTTTTGGCAGGCTCCTTCACTTCAAGCAGTTTGTGAATCGGAAAAACCTCATCATCTATAAATATAATTTCACCATTTTTGACAACGATACGGCATTTGCGACCTTCATTAGGTTGCATCAACATTTTTTCTGCCAAAGGATCCTCTAAATACTGCTCGATTGTACGGCGAAGCGGCCTAGCTCCCATTTCAGGCTGAAATCCTTTTTCCACCAGAAAATTTTTGGCATCGTCATCTAATTGAATGGTGACTTCTCTCTTTTGTAATCGTTTTTGCAATTTGGCGATTTCTAAAGTGATGACATGCAACAGATTATCTCGATTGAGCGGATGAAAAATTACCACGTCATTCAAACGGTTTAGGAATTCCGGTTTAAAGCGCTTTTTGACTTCTGATTCAATTTTTTCTTTAATATGTTCATAGTCTAAAGAACCTTCAACGACTCCAAATCCAATTTCTGTGCTCTTTTTAATTAAGTCAGCCCCCAAATTGGACGTCATAATGATAATGGTATTGCGAAAATCCACTTTTCTGCCAAAAGAATCTGTTAGCCGCCCTTCTTCAAGAATCTGCAATAATAAATCCATCACATCGGGATGTGCTTTTTCAATCTCGTCAAATAAGACAACAGAATAGGGGCGTTGCCTCACTTGTTCTGTCAATTGCCCCCCTTCTTCGTGGCCCACATAGCCTGGAGGAGAACCGGTCATTCGACTGACAGCAAATTTTTCCATATATTCGGACATATCGACTTGAATTAAAGCATCCTCTCCACCAAACATATTAATCGCAAGGAGGCGAGCCAGTAATGTTTTCCCAACACCTGTGGGGCCTAGGAAGAGAAAGGCTCCAATGGGTCGATTGGGATCTTTAATATCGGCTCGACTGCGCCTTATCGCTCTGCAGACAGTGCGAATCGCATCTTCTTGACCAATGATATTTTCTTTTAAAATATCTTCAATTTTGAGCACTTTTTGCAATTCACCCTCAGTCAATCGATTCAAAGGGATCCCAGTTTGTTTTGCGATGACTGTTGCGACATCTTCATCTTCCACAATCACTTCGTGTTCTTCTTTATTGGTTTCCCACTCTGCTCGGATTTGTTGCAATTGTTCGCGCAGCGTTTTTTCTTTATCGCGAAGCTTTGCAGCTTTTTCATATTCTTGCTTACTGATGGATTCCTCTTTGGCTATCCGGGTTTCTTCAATCTCCGCTTCATATTTGCTGATATCTTGTGGCTGATTCATCATTGAAATGCGCATTTTAGCGCCGGCCTCATCGATCAAATCGATGGCTTTATCCGGGAGGAAACGGCCATGAATATAGCGATCGGACAAAACAGCTGCCGCTTGAATAGCCTGTGGAGTGAATATCACTTTATGATGTTTTTCGTACTCCGGCTTTAAGCCATAGAGGATCTCGATCGTTTCATCCACACTTGGCGGAGCAATCATGATTTTTTGAAAACGGCGCTCCAAAGCTGCATCTTTTTCTATATGTTTGCGGTACTCATCGATGGTGGTTGCCCCGATACATTGAAGCTCGCCTCTGGAAAGTGCCGGTTTTAATATATTTGAGGCATCAATGGCCCCCTCAGCAGCTCCCGCTCCTACGATAGTATGGAGCTCATCGATGAAAAGTAAGATATTTCCATTCTTTTTGATTTCATCCATGACTGCTTTAATGCGCTCTTCAAATTGCCCTCGATATTTCGTTCCGGCAATCATTAAAGCTAAATCAAGCGTGATCAATTTCTTTTTTCTCAATGGATCCGGGACATTTCCCTTCACAATAGCCTGGGCAAGCCCTTCAACTATGGCGGTTTTACCAACACCTGCTTCACCCACGAGAACTGGATTATTTTTTCTTCGCCGGCAAAGAATGAGAATGAGCCGCTCGATCTCTTCTTTTCGGCCAATCACCGGATCCATCTTTCCTTCACGGCACATTTCTGTGAGATCGTGACCATAGGCTTTTAAAGCCGGCATTTTATCATTGGCTGTTCCGGTGGCCTGGCTTTTTTCAAAGTTTTTTTGACTTCCTTGCCCTCCGGTTTGCCCGGTTGTTCCACTGATAGGTGGAAGCTGCAAATTAAAAGTCTCTAATTCTTTTAGTACTTCTTTTCGCACTTCCTTTAAATTGACATTTAAATTTTCAAGAACTTGAGCAGCAACACCATCCGTTTGTCTCAATAATCCCAAAAGAAGATGTTCTGTTCCAACATAGTTGTGATTGAGATTTGCGGCTTCCTCATTGGCATATTCGAAAACTTTTTTAACTTTCCCTGTTAAAGCGGGATCTCCATATACCTGGATTTCAGGACCATAGCCAACGAGCTTTTCGACCTCATTGCGCACCGTCTCAAAATCAATATTCAGATTTCTCAATACATTGACAGCAACACCCTGGCCTAATTTCAAAAGACCTAATAAGACGTGTTCAGTGCCTAAATAATTATGGTTTAGACGTTGCGCTTCTTTTTTTGCTAGCTTGATGACTTGCTTTGCTCGATTCGTAAATTTATCAAACATGTCGACTCTTGTTTTTCGGTTTTCCTTTTTTCAACTGTAGTTTGATAATCCATTTTTTGCAAGATGTCTATCAACTAACTTTTTAATGACTTCTTCATTATGAGAATGAAAAGTCTTTTGATAAGATTGGTCATCCTGATTAATAGCAGCTTCAGGTTTCGTTGAAAGTTCTTCAAGAGAATAATTGATATGTCTCAACAACCCTGCTTTATAAAGATAAGGTCAGGTGTCTCAAGAGAAAAAATCTTTATATATGAATTTATAGAAGCTGCTGGATCAATACTAGGAATCATTTATCAATACAATTAAAAAATATCAAAAAACAGAAAATATAATAACAAAATGCACATATACTCGTTCTACTTCAAACGTAGAAATTTTTACAAGGAGGCGGCCTTATTTTGCATCAAGCGTAGCTGGTGCCGAAGCAGCACAACTTGAATAAGTTGTGCGATGCAGGCAGATGCAAAAGAAGAGCCAAGCCGACGTAGTAAAAT
>JANWJE010000088.1 GCA_025451995.1 Parachlamydiaceae bacterium
CTTTTGCATCTGCCTGCATCGCACAACAAATTCCAAGTTGTGCTGCTTCGGCACCAGCTACGCTTGATGCAAAATAAGGCCGCCTCCTTGTAAAAATTTCTACGTTTGAAGTAGAACGAGTATATTCTAGAATTGAGCCACTATTTTCTCTAGTTGTTTTTTGGCTTTTTTGCAACTAATACACTGTGAAGGTTAATTGACATAACTTACAGGAAGCGCTGTCACTGTTTTTGATAGCGACACAGGCTTTTCTTTAAAACAAAAAATGACACCATGTCCAAGTTTGATATTGAGTTTATTAAGCAGTTTAAAATTTTGAGCCAAATCAAGAGTTGGTTTTGCGGTTTTTTTAAATTCCACCGGATAGAAGCATTGGTCGTATTCAATTAAAAGATCAATTTCTTTTTGATCTTTATCTCTATAAAAATATAAGTTGGGTTTTATTCCGGAATATAGATAGGTTTTTAAAATTTCTGTAAATAAGTAAGTTTCAAGAATTGCTCCGGACATGGATCCTATTTCGAGTGATTCAGGAGTTGACCAACCGGTTAAGTAGGAGCAGAGTCCAGTATCCAAAAAATATAATTTAGGAGTTTTTATGAGTCTATTTGTCAAATTGTTATGATAAGGTTGTAAGAGATAAACAAGCCCTGAAGTTTCAAGAATTGAAATCCAATTTTTAATTGTTTTTTGATCCACATCGACGTCTCGAGCCATATCATTATAATTTAAAAGTTGCCCGGTGCGAGCGGCAGCAACCCTTAAAAATCTTTGAAAAGTAGTAAGATCGCCGATTCTGCTTAAATCGCGAACATCACGCTGAATATAAGTTTGAATGTATGAAGAATAAAAAATATCTCTTGAAAGATTCTTTGACGATACAATTTTAGGAAATGTTCCTCGCCAAATATCCTGATAAGTTTGCGGCAAATCTTTGCCCTTTCTTTTAGATAAAAACATGTTTGAAATCAGTGCATCAGATGGTAAAAATGGATGAAAATCGCTTATTCTTCTTTCGATTTCACATTCCGTTAATCCCAAAAGTTCACAGATTGCAATCCTTCCAGCAAGAGTTTCTGAGATTCCCTTCATTAATTCAAATTTCTGTGAACCTGTTAACCAAAAAAGGCCATTTTTTTTATCTTTATCTACAATCATTTTTATAGCTAAAAATAGCTCCGGAGCATATTGGACTTCATCAATAATAAGAGGGGGTTTATGCCTTTGAAGAAAAAGCATAGGATCTCTTTTAGCCAACTCTCTTTCATTCATATCATCGAGAGTGACATAAGATCTTGTTTCTTCTTTTAAATGTTCAAGCAAAGTTGTTTTTCCAACTTGTCTTGGACCAGTGAGGAGTAGTATAGGAAAAGTTTCAGTGATGTTTTTTATTAATTCATTGAGAATTCTTTCATAATACATAATCTTTTCGTCTAAAGTGGAGTCTATCTCCATTTTGGACGAAAAATGATTTAAAGTCGAGGGAAAGAAATTCTTGATGCCAATTTTTCCACCCAAGTCACCAAGCAATGAACAAAAAACCCCGTAGGCCCTTTTTCATTCCAAGCGGCCCTAGAAAGATCGATATGCGCCCATCGCGTAGTGCCGACAAATGCCTTCAGGAATTCGGCACAGGCGCCGTTTTCTCCACACCCATCCAGGCCGCTATTTTGCAGATCGGCAATAGGCGACTCGATCTGTTTTGCAAAATAGGGACCCATGGGAAGGGGCCAAAGAGCTTCCCCGGAACATTTAGAGGCCTCCATCAACTGCGCGCATAGTTGATCATCATTCGCGTAGAGTCCGGCGCATCGATCGCCAAGGGAGGCAGCTGTTTCTTTGGTTAGCGTGCCGATATCGATCATGATTGAAGGGGAGAATCTTCGATTGGCATAAGAGAGGCAGTCGGCGAGCAATAGCCTTCCTTCGGCATCCGTATCGACAATTTCTACTGTTTTAGAGGAAAATGTGGTGATGACGTCACCTGGCTTAATCGCTTTACCGTCCGGCATGTTTTCTAAAAATCCTAGGATTCCAATGATTGGGTAAGGGCAATTGAGTTCTGCTAATGCTTTCATTGCCCCGGCCACAACACCTGCCCCTGATTTATCCATTTTCATCGGTTTTTGATGGGCCGGCTCTTTCAAACAAATTCCTCCTGAATCAAAGACGACACCTTTTCCAATCAAAGCGATGGGTGGAATGTCCTTGTGTTTCCCCGGCCATTTAAGGATGGCGACAGCGGGCTGTTGTTCGCTCCCTTGTCCAGCTGCAAGCAAAGCCCCCATGCCGATCTCTTTGAGTTGATTTGCATCTAATATTTCGATTTCAATCCCACGTGTTGACAATTCGTTAAGTTTTTGCGCGAGCTTTAGAGGAGGAAATAAATTAGGGGGCAAAGCGGCGATCTCTTTGGCATAAAGGATTCCCTCACTGACCGCACGCATGCGTTGATGATCCAATCCTTCAGGGATGAGAAAGTCAATGTGATCCGATGATTGAGAGTTGCCTGTTTTGTAATTCAATAGGGGAGTGCAATTGACTATCGCTTCTATAGCTCCCTTCTCATCAATCAGTTGTCTCAGATCGATGACCCCTTCTGCTTGATGGTCCTGTTTATGCTTTAGCAAGTTGATTTTCATAAGACCTCATAGAAAAACTTAAGATTAAAACTAAAAAAACAAGAATCGCAATCATTCCAAAGCCGCTTTGAAAAGCAAGTCGAGAGCTTGCTTCTGTATCAGCCATATTCTGGCTAAGAAAACCGCTTAACAGATTGGCGGCGGAGTAGCCCAAAGTGACGATGGACATTGTAAAGCCTCTCTCATTTTCTTTAGAGAGTTTTGCACTCTCTGCTAAAATGGTGGGCCCTATAAAAAGTTCCCCTAAAGAAATCATGCCTATTCCTGAAATCGCATAGAAAAGAGAAATGTTTTCTTTGCCAGCTGCAAAATAAAGAACGACAAAGGCTAAACCTAAAAGGAATAAACTTAAATGGATTTTTGTCGAAACTGTTGCTTTAAACTTGGCCACGAAGTATCCCGCTAAGAGAATGATCATAGGGTTAAGGATAGGGAGAATTGAGGCTGGGATTTCAATCCCGCCAATCATCCGATCGACGTGCCTTTCTCCAAACAATATAAATGTTGAACCTAAAAGTTCTTCACATCCATAAAACAGAACTAAAAAAATAATCAATCGTAAAAGTATCTTCAAGTGATTATCTTTATAAATTCTTCTAAATATAAAAATAAAGGCCCCAACAAGGATACAAGTCACAAAAGTTGTAAAATTGAGTGCAAAAAAAAGACTCAATCCAAATAATGGCGCAGCCACTAGAATATATCCCAATCCGAGAAAGATTTTTTTTCTGCAAAAAATATCCCTTATATTCCACCGAAGCGCCAGGATCACATTGCTAAAAAACATCCCGACAGCGGCAGCTCCAAATCCCAAATGCCATCCATGCGATTCACCAAGAATTCCGCAAATCAAAGTAGCGAGCAATCCTCCGATGTTGATCGTTGCATAGAAGATTGTAAAGGCGCGATCTCTTTGTTCATTTTCTTGTTGATGATTTTCTTGCCCATACAGAGCTCCAATGGCTGCAGGAATGTTGACTCTAAAAAGGTTGGTGCCCGAAATAATCAATCCCAAGCTTAAAAAAAATAGGGTGAGATTTTGACCGGAATACCCTAAAAGGAGATGGCCGCAAAAAATGGCCCATCCCCCAATGACAATCGCTCCTCTTAAAGAGAGGAATCGATCGGCTAAGATGCCCCCCAAAACTCCCCCAAGTTCTATTAAAGTAATATAGAGGGCATAGGTCGCGTAAGCTTCGCTATCGGAAAGGTGCAGTTCCTTGACCATAAATAACATCAAAAGCGCACGCATTCCATAATAGCTAAAACACTCCCACATCGATGAAAAATTGAGGAGATAAAATTCTTTAGGTTGTGAATGAATCATTTTTTATTCTCCAAAACTTCGTTTGCAATTGGTGAGGTTTGCAATTCAATAGATTGTAGGGAAGAATTAAACTCTTCTTTTTCCTGATGGATACTGGAACAGAAAACATGATCGATTTCAAAGAGCGAATGGATCATTTCTTGTCTGGAAGCTTCCAGCTGCAATCTCTCTTCTTCAAATCGACCTTCCAATGAACAGTCGCTAGCATTGGCAAATTGGAGGGAAGAGCCGCTGCTATTAATTAAGATGAGATTCATTAACCCAATTTCATGAATTCTTAAAGCCAAATCTTTCACTTTTGCGTATCCTTCGATAACAAAGAGCGGTGTACTCTCTTTAAGGTTTTGTATTTCGCTTAATGAAAGAATTCTTTCTTCCGGCATGCCGATGTACACATGACATGGTTCGCTATTTGGGATGGCTTTACCAATTAACTTGACCTTATTTTTAACTAATATGACCCCTCCATTCATTCTTCGCATACACACTTCCATGTTGTAAAGAAGCGGTACAAGAGGAATGGATGTTTGGTCTGACCTCAAGTTTTTCTCCTTTACAATTTGAAGAGCTTGGCAAATCATTTCTTTCCTTTGAGGGTCTGAATCGATATTGTCAGCTTCTTTTTGAATAAAGGCAATGGACCGTCTTGCTTCATCAACTTGCAATCCATTGATCAGATGCTTAGTCACCAGATTTTTATTGTCCTTTAAAAGTTTTTTGACTTGTTCGTAATTTGTAAAAGGGACTTCCTGATTATCTATCAATTTATTGTCATTCACCATAGCGAGTAGCCTAAACCGAAATAATCTGGCCATTTTTTCGCTGATTGAGTATGTGGCAATTTCAGGAAAGACTTTCTTCAGTAGACTTGTAAAGTTTAAATCGATGAAATCTTTACCTAAGGGCTGTTTGATTCTCTCGACAAAAGCCGGTAAATCTCTCAATAGATTTTGGCTTTCGGAGATCAATCCCTCATCTTGTATGATGTGGCACACTTCTAATGCAGTCATTTGGCAGCCAAAGTTTTTAATCAAGGCATCAAATGCAGTATAGCGGTGTTCGATAATTGCTTGGGCTGTTTCTTGCCCGACTTTTAAAAAGAGAAGGACAATCTTGTTGTTTAATGATATAAGGGATTGCCTTTCTGAAAGGCTTCTTTTGTTAGAAAGAAAGGTTGCATGATCAAACTCTTCTCTTTCGTTCAATCCTATGGATGGTAGCATCGCGTCAATAAATGAAATCATAAAAAAATCCTATAAAATAAATTTTTATTAAAAATGTAAATAATATGAATCATTTCAAAATTGCTTTGATGAAAAAGAAAATTAATAAAAGTTCTAAATCAAAAAAAATAATTTGAAATTGATTAATTAACTAAAAAAAGTAGGAAAAATTAATAGTTGGCGTATCGCCAGAAAGAAAGATAAAAAGAAAATGAAGGAACAAAAGAATTTAAAAGGGCATTAATAAATGACAGCGACGGTGCGGAATGGATCCGACATTCTAGGCTTCGCCTTAAGTCTAATATAGTGTTCATAAATACAACCTCTTAGTGTTTTTAAAGAGCTTGAAATAATTTTACCATAACTGACTAAAATAGAACAATATTTTTTATCAAAAAATTTTCTAAATGATTTCTGGATAGTTAATTACTTACTAATTGTTCAGTTTTACTCTTTCATGCGGCTGATTTCTAATTTTCTTTGAAATTTTTCAAAAAACTTCAGAGTGCGATCCAAATCTCGCCAGATAAAGACTACATGTTTTTTTCTCAACTTGATAAATTAAAACGGAAGTTCCACTTTTTGATGGTCCGCTTTTTGTATCTTTTTGATTCTAAGCATCTTTGCTATTTGCTTTTAGTGTCTACACACACAACTGCGCAAATGCAAAATGCTTAGAATCAAAAATCTAAC
>JANWJE010000089.1 GCA_025451995.1 Parachlamydiaceae bacterium
CAAGAGGCATTGTATTGATTTAATACTATGCCTCTTGCGATCTCTCAACCGCGGGAGCTTTCAAGCTAGCCCAAAATTCCAATATTCAACTGGAAGCAGTATAGATAAAGCCTAAAAGAGATCCCGTAAATCCAGATTCTTCAAGTTGTTTGTGTGTAATTTGCTAAAGAGTAGCTAGCACTGCGCCCTCCTTCTGGATTTTTGACGAGAATTCCCCGATCAATAAGATCGAGAATGTCTCTATAAGCAGTATCTTGAGAACATTTTGCAATTTTCGCCCATTTCGATGATGTTAGCTTGCCTTCAAAATTTTCAAGCATAAGATTAATCATTTTTCGCTGTCTTTCATTTAATGATATTGCGCCTAGAGATTCCCAAAAACGTGCCTTTTGGAGAAGGGTGTCGAGCGTTACAAGAGCATGGTCTATCGCCCTTCCAAGGCAAGAGAGAAACCATGTTATCCAAGGAGTGATCTCTAATGCACCTTTTTGTGTCTCTTCTAAAAAAGCATAATAATCACTTCTCTCTTTTTGAATTTGCGATGATATACTATAAAATCGTTTAGCACTTTTTTCAGAACGCGCAAGGAGCATGTCTGTAAGTACGCGGCTGATACGGCCATTTCCATCTTCAAAGGGATGGATAGTAACAAACCAGAGGTGAGCGATAGCGGCTTTAACTAATGGATCAAGAGTTGTTTCGAGATTGAACCAATCGAAAAATCGTTTCATTTCATCATCTACTCGGGATGCAGGAGGGCCCTCAAAATGTACAATTTCTTTACCGGGCTTGCCAGACACGATATCAACATGCATTGTTCGCCATACTCCTACAAGAATTTTTCGAAGGCCGCTACGACCTATGGGAAACATCGCTCCATGCCAATTGCACAATCTCTCTTTGGTCAGCGGTTGGTCAAATTTCTGTGTTGCATCGAGTGTCATTTCAACTATCCCCTCAATATTTCGATCGATAGGGCCTAATGCACCAATATCCATTCCCAGATGTCTGGCAACGGATGAGCGAACAAGAGAGTTGTCGAAAAATTCTCCTTCAATTTCACTAGACTTTATAACATCAAGGGTGAGGGCCTGGAGATGCACTTCGTCGGTGAAATGAAATCCAATAGCCTGCATTCCACCAAATAAGCGACCTTGTTGGTAACGTACATTGATAAGGAGAGTTGAAATCGTTTCTAGATTCCATTGAAACTTTGGCCAATCTGCGTGTTCGTGTATATACATGGAATTGCCCTTTTTGAAAAACTAGCATAATAAATTGCGATTGTCAATAATAATCTCCGCGTAAAAGCGGAGATTATTATCGATTTTCTCCGCATTTAACCCGAATTTGCGAGTTAGGGAAATAAAACAAAAAATTTTCCAGCTTTCAGCTGGAAGGAGGAGGATACTCAGGAAATGAAGGGTTTTTAATTTGTAAAAGAAGATTTGCAATAGCTACAATTCTTATTACATTGACTGCGATTAACATTTTCTTTCCCAATAGGCATTCTTTATATACGTACAAGCTTCCCAAATAGGCGCTGGAAGCGATGACTGCTGCCCTAAGGAGTCCCCGTTGAAATGTATCTTTACCTATAGAGGAAGTGAGATTTAAACAAGCAGCTTCTATTGCATGCCAAATCGCAATTGTTTTTGCAACCTTTCCTGCAGGCAAATTGGCAAATTTTGCATAGGTAAAGCCTAAAAGACTTCCTATAAATGCAGATAATGAGGCACTAATGACCGCTGCCTCTATTGAATGATAAAAACTTTTATTGGGGATCATTTACTTTTTTTTCTCAAAACGCCTAGATGGATTAAAACAAAGCGATGGAACTTCTCTAGCGTTTTTTCATACGTCCAATAGCCATTATTTCTAAAAGTGAATGTTTCAATAAGACTCTCTTTTTGATCTTCGGATAACAGTGAATTTTGTTGAATCAATTCATTCAAGTAATTACCAAAATGTATTTCCCCTGCTTCATGGACGACGTTTTCTAATTCTTCACTATAAGTTTCATAAAGTTCTTCCCTTATCTTGCCCCAATTTTCCCAAACTAAAAGTTCTATCAACCCAATTTGTTTTCTTTCAGAAGGAATTAAGGGAAAAAAACCAAGAGAAAAGTACAGGCGGTACATATCAAATGAATGAGTGTCCTGGTAAACTGTTCCGGGGACTTTGGCTTTTTTCATCATATCTTGATAAATACTTTGCAGGATTAAATTTCTTTTATTCTGACAAGCTTGCAATAACCCATCTTCATAATTTTTCATAGGGTCACTTGTGTGTTTATCTAAGTCATTCTGCAACAGATTCATGAGTAATTCATTAGCAGCTCTTCTTATCCCTCGCGCACAGTAATCCCCTCCTTCACAAGCAAGCTTTAACAAAGCGTCCTCGCACTCCATTTGCTTTATAGGTGAAGAATCTTTCTTAAAAGATTGTAAAAATGGGAGTAAAACGGAAGCATACAAAATCGCTTCATCCAAATCTTCTAATAAACCTTTGAATGGTCGCTTTTTATCGAGAATATCGACAAAGGAGACCATCTGTTCTCTAAGCCACTGCGCGGCATATTCTTCCTTAGAAAGTAAAGCTTCGGAAGCTAGAATATTTATATAGGTATCGATGTTTTTGGAGAGTTCTTCCGGACTTTTGTTTTTAAAATGAGATGTTAGAAAGTGGATAAATCTCTCATCATCTTTTAATTTCCCTTTTACGATTGAATATTTACTCTTCCAATCAAAAGCATCAAATAAATCCAATAATTTATGGAACTGGGTATCTTTTGGTAATTTATTCAAATCTATTGCAGGTTGATTGCAATGGACTGGATTAATTTCAAAATCCCACTCTTTGGCTTCTAGAATGCCTGCTATTTCTGTAAAAGATAGATCTTTTTTTTCTATAAGCCCATTGTCAATTTCTTTTAATGTAGGGCCTTCCACAGAAATAAAGAATCGATAGATGTTATCGACCAGATGTTGAAATTTTTTGACATGTAAACAGGGACTGTTCAAAAGCACTAAGCCTATAATCAAGCGATTAAGGATCGTTCCATACAGAAGAGTTCCTAGTTCGGAAATTAATCGTGTATTTACTTCTACAAAAGAACTCATCTCATGGGGAATCCATTGCATGTCTTTATCTAAAAATTGGTAAAGAAAAGCAGACAATGCTGCCCCGCCATAAGCGGCATTGCCAAATATAATCTGTGCAATTGAAGTACATAACATAGCACCTTTTAAAAGATCGCCGGTGTGTTCTGCAAAGAAGTTAAAAAAAGAAATCCATTGCGAAGGTAACTTTTTTGGCAATGGGATATAACTGCAGGGAGACTGATTGTATTTTTCTGCAAATGTTTCATAATGACCATGTTTGACAAGCGCAGAAAATAACGTAAAAGGAAATGCAATGAAAGGGCCAATATTGCATACTATTTTTATTCTTTGTTTATAAGGGTGATTGGGAAGAACATCTTGCAATTTTGAAACATTGGCCCCAAGCAGTGACAATTGTGTAAAAATGAGCAGGGTTGAAATGTAGTAGTTTTTTCCTTGTTTGATTTCATCTTCTTTTTTTTTATAGAATGTATATTGATGACCTAAACTCCAACCTGAAAAAACATTGTTTGCAACTTGCAAATACATAAAATGATACCATAATAAATAAATAGAATTATTACAAAAAATTAAAATAATGTCAAATTATAATTATAATTAATAAAAACTATGCCCTTATTTAATAAAGAATCATTAGAAGCTTTAAGACAAAAAGTAGATTTAGTTGAAGTTCTATCTTCTTTTGTTGAATTTAAAAAAAGTGGAAGTGCCTTTAAAGGTTTATGCCCTTTTCATGATGAAAAAACACCCTCTTTTATTGTACAGAGGGGAGATACCCATTACCATTGTTTTGGCTGCGGTGCTCACGGGGACGCCATTCAATTTTTAATGTCGCATCAAAAAATGAGCTTTAGCGAAGCTGTTGAAAGTCTGGCTAGTCGTTTTCACGTCCATTTAGAAGTGATAGAAAGCAACGAAGAGAAAAAAGGGCCAAACAAGGGACTCTTGAAACAAATCTTGAATGAAGCTTCTCAATTTTTTCACTTTTCACTTCTTCATACAGAGGAAGGGCACATGGCGTTGAAATATCTCTACGATCGTGGAATTGATTTAGACTTTATTCATCAATTTCAATTGGGATTTGCCGCTAAAAAAAATGGAGTTTTTAGGAAAGTGATGCAAACCAAAGGTTTTCGAGAAGAGCAGTTAGTTGAGGCCGGGTTGCTCAGTTCTAATAAAGATGGGCAGTGGAGAGATTTTTTTAGTGATCGAATCATGTTTCCAATCCAGCATCATTCCGGAGATGTCATTGGGTTTTCAGGAAGAAAGTATCGAGAAGAAACTTTTGGGGGAAAGTACGTCAATACCCCGGAAACAGCTCTTTTTAAAAAATCTAAAATATTATTTGGGTTTAATTATTCTCGCAAAAGAATAGCAAAAGAGAGAAAAGCCATCATTGTCGAAGGGCAAATTGATGCGTTACGCCTCATTCACATGGGTTTCAATATCACTGTAGCTGGACAAGGAACAGCTTTTGGTGAGGGACATGTGAAAGAACTCCTGCAATTAGGGGTAAATCAGGTTTTTCTCGCCTTGGATTCCGATAAAGCAGGACAGGAAGCGACTGCAAAAATTGGCCATTTGTTTCAAAAAGATGGGGTCGAAGTGCGCGTCCTTCAACTGCCAAAGGGGCTAGATCCCGATTCATTTTTAAGAGAACAGGGTGGAGAGGCATTTATATCATTAATGGAAAAAGGAACTGATTACCTCAGTTTTCTAGTCTCTCATCTCTCTAAAGAGTTAAATCTTAATTCGCCTGCGGCTAAAAGCGAATTGATCCAACAAGTGACTAAATTAATACGCGATTGGGACCATCCGGTGATGGTGCATGAAACATTGCGCAAGCTCGCTCATATGATGAAAGTTCCGGAAGATATGGTAGGAGTTGGACAAGAACATGTACCTAATATTTATATTAAAAAATCTGCAAGCGTTGGATTATTGACGATTGACCCCGATAGAATTTTAGAAACCGATCTCTTGCGCTGGCTCTTGCTCGTTGGGCAAGAAAATCCCCATTTGGTCGACTTGGTTAAAAACAATTTAACTCAAGATGACCTACACATCTCTATTTGCAAGAAAATTTACGCTATTTATAAGGAAAATTTTGAAAACAATCGCTCCTGTGATTTGTTGTCCCTAGCGATTGATTTAGACGATGCGGAGGGACAATTGGTCTTGTCTGATCTCGTGCAAAAAAAAATAAATAAGGAAAAAGCTGCACAACAAATCACTGAGACGATCCAAAAAATTTTAGATAGAAATTGGATGGAAAAAAGAGAATCGATCAAGATGAAGCTTCAAGGCGGCCAGTGCACAGAGACCCAAGCATTGCAATTGGCAAAGGAATTTGATGAGCTAAAAAGAAATCCTCCCAAGCTCCGTACGAGAACGGAATCTTCCCCCCATACATAATAAGCATTTTGCAGTTCGCGTAGTTGTGTGTGTAGACACTAAAAGCGAATTGCAAATATGCTTAAAATAAAAAAGATACAAAAAGCGGACTATCAAAAAGAGGAACTTCCGTTATATACCGCTTCCAGCTTTCAGCTGGAAGCAGTATATGTCAAGATACGATAAAAAAATGGACAATGGCTAAATAAATACTTTTTTTTTATTTTTCCTGTTACTATAAAAAAAATTTAAGAAAATGGGTTGGATGATGCAACATTCACTTTGCCATTTAGTTTTTTACGATGGAAGTTGTGGTTTGTGTGATCGCATCGTTCAATTCCTACTTAAAGAGGACCGTCAAAAACTATTTGTTTTTGCTCCTTTGCAAGGGGAAACCGCTTCGATTTTTCTTAAAAATTTACCCCCTGAGATGCGTTTTACTGATAGTCTTATCTTGATAGAACATTACAAATCGCCCTACCCGAGAGTTTCAATCTTAGGGAAAGGGGCGTTGCGAATTGCATGGTTGTTGGGTTGGCCTTGGCTGTGCATTGGCTGGCTTTCTTTTTTACCTGGATGGATGTTCGATTGGGCCTATCGTTTAGTTGCCAAAAATCGCCATCGCTTTTTTCCTCAAACTGAATGTATTATTCCAAACGCTGAACAGCGCGATCGCTTCTTGCCGTGATTATTCATTTAAATTGATTTTAAAATAAAAATAAACTAGCATTATTAATATCTTTTTAATATCAAAGGTTAGTTTGATGCAATTTAATGCTGTAAATTATTTAAAACATCAATTTTATTTTTCTGATTATTCATATTCAATTCCCAAAATAGATGTACCCAAAATAGATATAGATATAAAAGAAATATGGAATAAATTTCTTAAATTTGTGGATTCTTTATTAAAAAATTTTGCTAATGCATTAAAATTCACTGCTGAAATTTTATCTCATTATACCAAATTTAATTTTACATCCTTTTTCAAAGAATCTTCAACAGAAAAAAAAACAGAAAAATGTTGTGAACCTTTTTCATTTGATTACACAAACCCCATCAATATCCAATTGACCAAACTTCATTGCCATTCCTTAAATGAGCGTGGCGTGGGTGTGTATTTAACGACAAATGAAGAGGGGGTTGAAAAACTTCGTGGGCTATTAAGGGCCCTACCGCTTGTTTCTAATCATTGTCATATTGGTTTTTCAGGATGGCATAACTTTGATATCATGGTTTTGAGAAAATCGTCTTATGGCTTAATATGCGATTTTAATCCCGATAATAAACTTTTTATTGAAAAAACTTTAAAGATATTAAAATTGTCGGAAAATAGGCATATGTTTGCCAACGATTTTATCAAACAAATGAAAGAGCCACCAACTATTTCATTTTCACCAAACATTAAGACAGAAACAAGTGAAGATACAGAAGTTCAGGGTGAATTAACTCGCGAGGGAAGCTGGCTAGCTGATGACGCGAGTTTTCAGCATATCAAACAAATGGCAATAGACAATCGGATTGCGGCTATTGCCGCGAATATTTTAGACACAGAAAGATTTGAGAAAGTGGCTGAAATTTATAAAAACAATTCTATTAAAATAGACACAGTCTATTTGAGCAATATTTCTGATTGTATGGAAATATATGGAACAAAGAAACAATTTGTTAAGACAGTAAAATCCTTAATTAACTCAGAAAGCATAGTGATCAATAGTTCATTTAATTCCCAACACTTACATGATGCTAAAACCATCCTTTCCTCCGCTGATTGCGAATTCTTATTTGCTAAATAGACCTTTTTTTAAAGAGGTTTAATAAATGGATTGCATTCCATGAATAAATATGATATATATGGAACTATATCCATAGATCTATTCTGAATGTCATCCCATTTTTATAGGAAAAAAGAAAGATGTTATTTGAAGAGGTATTTGAACTTAGTAGGCATTTTATCAAGCTCAAATTTCAACCTTATAAGCGTTATTTTATTCGTAAAATGCCTGTAAAGCATCGT
Organism: Parachlamydiaceae bacterium; assembly: GCA_025451995.1. Lineage (GTDB taxonomy): Bacteria > Chlamydiota > Chlamydiia > Chlamydiales > Parachlamydiaceae > JANWJE01. The sequence continues at coordinate 7,537 of JANWJE010000089.1, forward strand.
TTTTCAATCATTTTAGGTGAAAGGGGGATTGGAAAGACAACTACAGTTATTCAATATTTGCTCGATTCGGTTAAAGGTGATTTTTTAAGTGATAAAATTTTATATGTCCAAGCCGATCACTTTCTCGTAAGAGGCATGTCCCTTTATGAAATTGCGGAGAAATTTACCCAATTAGGTGGTGAGTGCATCGCTTTTGATGAAATCCACAAATATCCAAATTGGTCCATGGAGTTAAAAAGTATTTTTGATACATTCTCTAACCTTCGCATTCTTGCCTCAGGAAGCTCTGCACTAGAAATTCACAAGGGAAGTCACGACTTATCACGAAGGGCAATTGTTTATCACATGTATGGACTATCTCTTCGAGAATTTATAGAAATAAAATATGGGTTAGAATTTCCAGAATTTTCTTTAAATGTCATTCTTTCTGAACATACAAAAATAGCATTTGATATTTTACAAAAACTAGAAGAAAACAAACTTAAAATTTTAAAAATCTTTAAAGATTATTTAGAATTTGGCTATTACCCTTATTTTTTAGTTTTTGAATCACTCGAAGAATTCAAAATGACCGTTGAACAGAATCTTCACACAACAATTGAATCAGATCTTGTAGCGATTTATCCGCATCTTACCGGCAATAGTATAAAAAAAATAAAACAACTTGTTGTTTATCTCTCGCAATCAGTTCCTTTCACTCCTAATTGGCAGCATATTAAATCTATTACTGAAATTGGCGACGATAGAACTTTAAAAACCTATTTTAAATATCTTGAAGATGGGGCTCTTATTGCATCATTAGAATCAAGTACAGAAAAAATAAACCGATTAGAAAAATCGGAAAGAATATTTCTTTTCAACACTAACCAGCTTTATGCTTTTGGGGCCAGAAAACCGAATCAAGGAACTTTAAGAGAAACGTTTTTCCTTTCTTGCGTGCGTCCTTTCCATTCTGTTGCAGCAGTGCGTTCGACAGATTTTTTAGTAGATAAAAAGTATTACTTTGAAGTTGGAGGAAAAAATAAAAAGGGGGAACAAATAAAAAATCTTAATAATAGCTATCTTGTTTTAGATGAAATCGAGCAAGGTTTTAAAGAAAGAATCCCGCTTTGGCTCTTTGGCTTTTTGTATTAACTCATTCGGTCGATGATAAGATTGCCTTCTGATTCATCGATAAGGACAAATTGATTCAGTTCGTGTTCGTAGCAATACACATCGGCATGCGCAATATCAAACCACCAGCCATGAATGCGGAGGGTGTGCTTTTTTACCCGTTCTTGAATGAAGGGATAGCTTTTAAGATGTTCGATTTGTTGCAAAACATTCATTTGAGAGATTTGATTATGAAAGGCGAGATGGGGATTGAGCGTGATTCCATTTTTTACTTTTTCTAGAGATTCCTTTCCAAACTTTAGCCATGAAGCAAAATGCGGAGAAGAATCAAAATCATGCCCTTGAGCGATCGCTTGCATGGCTCCGCATTCTGAATGCCCGCAAACGACAATATCAGCGACATTTAGATTAAAAATAGAAAACTCTAAAACTGCCCCCACGCTATCTTCTAGCTTAGGCGAAAAAGCAGGAGGAATGAAATTTCCAATATTGCGTAAAACAAAGAGATCTCCTGGATTTGTAGATGCGAACAGATTTGGAACAACGCGGCTATCTGAACATGCGACAAATAAAACATCCGGCTTTTGCCCAAGGGCAAGTTTTGAAAAAAGGGAGCGCTTTTCTTCTGTTAAATTATTTCGAAAATCAACAATCCCTTGGATGAGTTTCTTCATTCTTGTATTTTACTAAAATCTAAGATTTGGCTAAAGAGATAAGTCATTCTTACTCCAAACGATATTGCTGATGTTCAAGATAGCTATTGAAAAAAGCATTCTGAAGCTTTTTAAAAAATCCCCCCCATCTCTTTAAGGAACCGCTCTCTTTCAAATAAAAAAAAACTAGAGATCCAAAAAAAAAGTCCTCAAGAAGCCAAAAAAGAGTATTAATTCAAGATTCAATAAGATTGTGTAAAGAATTTATTTGTGTTGTATAAAGATGTCATAGCAAATAAACTAATCCTCCATTATTTTTGTGAGGGTTAAATGTTTAAAAAAAATTTTTTTTCATTTATATTTTTATTTTTTCTTCCATACGTCTATATCCACTCTTCCCTCATTGACCCTGACTTAGCACCAAAATTGTTAGATCCTGAGTTTTCTGCAGGATATGACGATTTTGCAAAAGGGCGATCCTATTTTTATAAAGAAAATTGGGATGAAGCTATTCATTTTTTCTCTCAAGCCGTAAAGAAAAGCTATAAGCCGACATATTTTGAATGTGATAATTATCATGATGAAGAAGGATATGGCATTCCATGCAAGAATTATAATGAAAACAAGAAAGGATTTCTTATCGGGGAAGTAGATTATGAAATTATGCTTGGCATCTACAGACATTCTCATTTCCATTTAGGGTTGATACGCTTATATCAAGGGGAATTTTTAAAGGCCAATCTTCATTTAAAGAAAGCTATTGGCTTTAATGGAATTGAAGATAATCTAGGTTTTAACTTTTATAAATGCGCGAATATTTTGAATCCATCTTGGATTGCCCTTGCGAGTCTTTTAAGATTACAAATTGGAAATATCGATGAAGCAAAATCTTTAATTAAAATGGGTTTATGGACACTTGAAAAATTTGAATATACATTGGATTGGAATCAGGCATGGAATGGAACTATTACTTCAAAGTATTGGGAAAATTTAAGAAAAAAGGGGTTCACAGAAACTAGGGGCAAATGGCAAGAAACCCAACTGATCATTTTATATAATACAGCAAGCATCATTGCTAATGCTCAAAATAATTTGGAAGAAGCAATCGACTTAATATCAACAGCGATTCAAGAAAGCGATTATGCAATTAGAACAAAATTATTTTCTGAAGAATCAAAAAAATATTTTGTGTTATATTTTAACCGTGGAACTTTCTATTTAAAAGCGGGTTTTCACCAAAAAGCTTTAGCCGATTTTACAAAAGCTATTGCATTAAGTTCAAAAAATTCTGAAATCTATTTTCAACGCGGCAATATTTATCTATTTAATGAAGAATATTCAAAAGCGCTTGATGATTTTAATCAAGCGATCGCACTTGAGCCAAATAATTCTGCATATTATCTACAAAGATCTTTGGCATACACAATCAGAGGTTCTCTTAAGAAAGCTGAAGATGATTTAAAATTATCTGAAATTCAAAAAAATAAGGTGAAAAATGTTCAAAATGAATTGGGCATAGACGAATTTTCAAAAGGCAATTTTCAACAATCCGTTGCAGCTTTTAAAACATTTATTGAAAAATCTCCTTCATCTTTAGCAGGGTATCAAAACATAGGAATAGCACAATTACATGCTGAAGATTTAAAGTCAGCTATTGAAAATTTTGATATCGCAATTTCAATTGAACCTGATAATGCTGATCTATATTTGCTAAAAGCAATTTCATTCATGAATTTTTCAGAAAACAAATATTTCGAAGAAGCAGAAAATAATCTTGCCATTGCAAATAAATTAAATCCAACCAATCCTGTATTTTATCAAACTTATGCAATCTATTATTTTTTGAAAGGAAATTTGGATGCCGCTATTAGCAATTGTAACAAGGCTCTTTCGCTATCCTCAAAAAAGGATCCAATACTTAACAAATTAGTCCTTCTTCATTTTATGAATGGAGATCATGAAAAGGCATTGGAATATTCTGAAAAATTAGAACACACCAATGAGGAAATTATTTTTATAAGGGCTTTATGTTTTTTTGAAAAAAATGAATTCCGAAAATCCATTGATCAATTTGAGCTCGCTCTTCAAATGGGATATAAAGACGAATCTATTTTTTTTCATAGGGCTAAAGCTTATTTCAGCATTCATGAATATTCTAAAGCCTTGGAAGATGTGAATAAATTTATTGAACGCAACTCTACTCATATTGAGGGGTATAAATTAAGAGGATTAATTCTCTTATCTCTTCATAGAGAATTAGAAGCTTACAAGGATTTTTCTCAGGCCTTAAGTCTCTCTTCCCTAAAATACAAGACAAAAGAAGAATATCATCCAAACGTATCAATGAATCTTTTAACTATTCAACATTTTAAAGATATCTCTCAATACGAAAAAAAATCTCTTATTAAAATAATCAACGAAATCGATTTAGAATTTTTTGGAAAAGGATTGATTATCGGATTAGCAGATGGCGGAAAAAAAACTTTAAAAGAACTAGGACCTTTTCTATCCCACTTAGTGTTTCATCCTGTCGATACAATGGAAGAATTACTGACAGCCATCAAATTTATAGTAAGAAGTGCCTTAAAAGAAGATTGGGAAACAGTTTGCGAAGCACTAGCACCTGAGCTTAAAGAACTTTTTAAAACATGGGATAAAATTGATGATTATCATAAAGGACATCTTTTAGGCATATTTATTGGAAAAAATGGAACTGCAGCACTTACAGCCTTTGGTGTTGCTAAAACATTTTCGAAACTCAAAAATGTTGTCATTGGATACGATAAAACAAAATTCTCTAGCTTTCTAAAAAAAACAAAAACACAACTTTATCCTTTGCCTGTAGTTGAATCTTTGCCTATTTCTGCAAATAAAGGTTGGTCCTTAACTTCTGCCGATGTAACCATAATCGAAAAACAATTCCTGCAAGAAAATCCTCTTGTACAAATCGTTCTAAATACTATCCTCAATAAAAATATTTTCGAAAAAAAAGCCAGCAAAAAATTGCAGTCAATGGGTCATTCTGCAAATACTTGGGAAGCATTTGAAACAAATGTTTTAGCTGATAGTGAATCTGTAGCTGTAGAATTTCGAAAAATAGCCCCTCCTATGATAGAAACAGAAGTAAAGCATGTTAGCTTCAAGAGTGGGAAATTAGAAGTCATTTTCAATGATGCGGGCGAAGTTGCTTCTACCCAGGCTATTAATGCAGGAAAAATTCTTATTAGAAATAAAAATGCAAAAAAGCATATCATGCAACCAAAGCACGCTTGGGATAAGCTTATTCAACTTACTGGGGATATTGAGGCGGACTGCAGTAAGCTTGTAAAATTTCTAGAAGGAAATGAAATTCATTTAAAAAAATATCGATTAGAGCCTATAGATGGAGAAATATACAAAAATTTTATCCGTTATGATCATCAAGCAACAATTCAAGGATTTGAAGTTGTTGCTATTTTCAATGAAAGTATCGAAACTGGAGAAATATTCCTTAATGATGCATGGGTAATTGCAAAATGAATAAAATTGAAAAAACCATATCGAAAAAAGAATGGAATTCGCTTATATCAAATTATACAGTTAAAGATATTTGCTTATCGTTAAGTTTCGATAAAGCCATGCAGCTTGTAAAAAATCTTTTTTATGACGATATTCAAGATGATGAAAAACAACAATATGCTTTAAGGCTTGCTTATGAAATAAAGGATCACTTTTCAGATACATGGGAAAAAGATTGGAAAAATGAAATTTTTTTAGGCGATCTTTGTGTAATGCTTTGGCTTTATGATGAAAGATATGAATGCTATAAAAAAGCCTATGATAAGTTAAAAGATCCTCCGGAAGAATTACTATTACTTTTATCAAATTGTAATAGAGCGCCAGGTAATCCCCCAATTAGCAATGAAGAATCAGAATTTTATTTAAGGGAAGCTTTAAAAAAGAATCTAACCTGTGAAGTTGCTCAAGCAATGAAAAATTATTTCAAAATCAAAAAAAATAAATTTCAAGAAGACTATTGGAATCAAATGTATAAAAATCTAGCGGTAAGAAATGTCCATTCGAATCATATTATTCCGGATGTTTTTAAAAAAATAAATTCTATTAATATTTGAATATAATTCATAAAATGACTCATTTTAAAAGAAATTAAGCTCATCTCTTTCAAGATAACCTTTTTGTACAAATCATTCCAAATATTAACCTCAATAAAAATATTCTCGAAAAAAGGGTAAGTAAAAAATTGCAGGGATGGGACATTCAGCAACTATTTAGGAAGTATTTGAAAATAATGTTTTAGCAGATAGTGGATCGATCGCTGTGGAATTTAGGAAAATAGCCCCTCCTATTATAGAAACAGAAGTAAATCATATAGGCTTCAAAAGCGGAAAATTAGAAGTCATTTTTAATGAGGCTGGTGAAGTTACTTCCACTCAGGCTATTAATGCAGGAAAAAATCTTATCCAAAACAGAAATAAAAAAATTCACATTCTAAACAAAAAAAAATGAATTACAAGTAGAATACTGGCATAACATTTACAAAAAATTAGAAAGTGAGAATATTCATTCTAATCGAATTAAACCTGATGTATTAAAAACTTAATTTAATAACTTAGTCGCTTTTTCTAGGGTCATATGACATGATGGTGGCTTTTTCTAGAAAAAAGCCCCATCATGGCTCGAAATTCTTATCCCTAGGCGACAAATAAAACATCCGGCTTTTGCCCAAGGGCAAGTTTTGAAAAAAGGGAGCGCTTTTCTTCTGTTAAATTATTTCGAAAATCGACGATCCCCTGGATGAGTTTCTTCATTAGACCTCTTGCATAATTCGCTTTTTTTGCTAAAATGAGAGTTTTTTGAGGGGATTTATTGCCAAATTTTGAGAGCATATTGTGTTTAATATGGTCGAAAAATTTGGCAATAAAGACACCAAAAAGATCCATTTTAGCAAATAAATGGAATTATGCAAGGGGTCTATTCTTGTATTTTACTAAAATCCAATATTTGGCTAAAGAGATTAAAGACAGTTTTCAATAATGCTAGTCTATTTTCTCGGATGATTGGATCATCGGCTAAAATTTTCACTTGATCAAATAAATTTGCTAAGGCGGGTTGAATGGTCGCTATGAGTGCATAAGCCCGAGCATAGTCTCGAAGTTTGAGTGCCTGCTGAAAACTCGCCTGTTGCATATCTAGTTGGTGATGCAATTGAATTTCTGCCGGCTCTTTCAGTTGTTCTTTGATGACTTGGATCGCTTGATGCCCATTGAGCTGCCCCTTCGCCCGTTTGTAGACTTCAAAAAGGGAATGAAATTGCTCTTTGGCATTTTTTCTAAATTCATGCAGTGCTTTCACTCGGCAAAAGGTATCATAAATGTCTTTAGAATCATGAGCTAACGTCGCTTCAATTTCATCTTTTTGGAAACTATAATCTAAAAAGACGGTTTTAATCCGATTGGTAATAAAAGCCAAAATTTCATCAACAATTTCATCTTTATGTTTGATGAGAGACGAGGGGAAATGTTCGATGCAAGCCATTAAACATTCACGCAAAGGAAAAATAAATTGTCCATTAATCAACATTTTTATCATTCCAAGCACTTGGCGTCTAAGTGCGTAAGGATCGCTTGACGAAGTGGGTTTTAATCCCAATGCAAAGCATCCAAGAATGTTATCAATTTTATCAGCTAAACTCACGACAGTACCTGTTTCTGTTTTAGGCAGTGGGGCGTTTTCCCCTCTTGGCATCCAATGCTCATCGATCGCTCTCGAAACTTCCGCGTCTTCTCCTTGCGCTTGAGCATAGTAGGCTCCCATCACCCCTTGCAATTCAGGAAATTCATAGACCATATTGGATGCCAAATCTGCTTTTGAAAGTAGAGTTGCGCGTTGGACTTTTTCTCTTGTGCTGATATTTAATAGTTTTTGAATCACTTGTGCATGTGCGATCATCCGTTCAATTTTTTGATAGACCGTGCCCAAACCTTTTTGAAAGGTGACTTTCTTTAATTTCTCGATAAATTGATCGATCGGTATTTTTAAGTCTTCCTCATAAAGAAACACCCCATCTGATAATCTGGCAGATAAAACGCGTTGATTTCCTTCTCGGATTTGCTCAGTTGGCGGGATATTTGCAGTAATAATGAATTGATTGATCAGTTTCCCTTCATCATTTGCAACGGGAAAATATTTTTGATGTTCCACCATTTCAGAAATTAACACTTCTTTTGGTGCCTTCAAAAACTCCTCTTTAAAGGGGGCTAAAGTGAGGTGGGGAGATTCGACTAAATTCAATACTTGAGGAATCACGCGATCTTCAGCCAAAATTTTAATTGCATGTTTATTTTCTAGTTCATGCAGTTGCGATCGTATCATCGCTTCTCTTTCATCAGAATCAGCAATGACATTTTGCTTTTTAAGCTGCTCTTTGTATTCTTTTGCATCTTTAATCAGAATGGGTTGAGGTGCTAATTGGCGATGGCCATAACTGATACGATTCGAATGAATCGGTCCTACTTGAAATGGGATTAATTGATCTCCAAAAAGAGCAACAATCCACTGAAGGGGGCGGGGAAAACTGATGTCGACATTACCCCAGCGCATTTTTTTTGGGAAATCGAGCCCTAATATTAATTTGGGAAGCTCTTCTTGTAAAATACTCGCAGTGGCTCTTCCCTCCATTTTCAAATTGCCAAAGAGATATGGAACCCCTTTGATTGAACGAATTTCAATTCCTGAAATCAACCCTTGTTGAATGGCTTCTAATGTAGGTGCATTCATACTGAGTGATCGGAAAAATCCGTCTCCTGCGGGTTTAATTTGTCCGTTTGCTGCATAGGCGCTTTCAAGCGGCGGCCCTTTTTTTTCTATCACTTGCGAAGGTTTTCCCATTCCCAATTGATGGATAACGACGGCTAATCTCCGCGGAGTGCTAAAAACAGAGATCCGTTCAAAGGGGATACTCTCTTTGCCGAGCAATTGTCTTACCCCTTTTTCAAGATTCTGCACACCGATGGAAACAAAACTGGCGGGAAGTTCCTCAGAACCAATTTCGAGAAGGAAATCTTTTTTTTCATCGGGATGGATGTTGATGAGATCATCTGGAAGTGCGAGCGATTGGCTTTCATTCGTTTTAACCAGTGGCTGTTTTTTTAATAAGGGATAACCCTGCTTTTCTCGGCTCGCTATATAGGTTTCGGCAATTTGACGGGCTAATTCCCTGATGCGGCCAATGTAGCCTGTGCGCTCTGTTACAGAAATTGCCCCCCTCGCATCCAACAAGTTAAAGGCATGCGATGCTTTCATCACAAAATCATAGGCAGGGATGGGGAGCTGTTCAGCGATGAGTGCTTTTGCCTCTTTTTCATAATCTTCAAAATGCTTTTGCCACATCGCTGTATTGGCTTTTTCAAAGTTGTAATGGCTCCACTCCACTTCATTGCGGTGGTAAATATCGCCATACTTTAAAGATTCATTCCATTGGAGATCAAAAATGGAATTGACTTTTTGTAAATACATCGCAAGCCGTTCAATCCCATAGGTAATTTCTCCGGTAATTGGCTTTAAATCAATTCCCCCCACTGCTTGAAAATAGGTGAATTGAGTGATCTCCATCCCATCCATCCACACTTCCCAACCCAATCCCCAAGCCCCGAGTGTAGGGGATTCCCAGTCATCATGCACAAACCGAATGTCGTGTTCTTTAAGATTAAAACCAAGAGCCTCTAAAGATTGTAGATACAGTTCTTGAATATTGTCAGGGGATGGCTTTAATATCACTTGGTATTGAAAGTAGTGTTGCAAGCGGTTTGGATTTGTTCCATACCGTCCATCGGTTGGCCGGCGGCAAGGTTCGATATAAGCTGCTTTATAGGGCTCGGGACCTAAACAGCGCAAAAAAGTTGCAGGGTTAAACGTCCCGGCCCCAACTTCTAAATCATATCCTTGATGAATAATGCATCCTTGTTTTTCCCAAAATGCTGTCAGTCTACTAAGAAATTCTTGAAATGTGATCATATGCCTAAACTTTGAAATTAAAAGAATATATACTCGTTCTACTTCAAACGTAGAAATTTTACTACGTCGGCTTGGCTCTTCTTTTGCATCTGCCTGCATCGCACAACAAATTCCAAGTTGTGCTGCTTCGGCACCAGCTACGCTTGATGC
>JANWJE010000090.1 GCA_025451995.1 Parachlamydiaceae bacterium
CAAGAGGCATTGTAGAGATCGCAAGAGGCATTGTATTGATTTAATACTATGCCTCTTGCGATCTCTCAACCGCGGGAGCTTTCAAGCTAGCCCAAAATTCCAATATTCAACTGGAAGCAGTATATACTACTTGTATCACATTAAAATAAATTGATTAAAAATATAATATATAAACTTATATTAAGATCAGAGCGTTTCTGATCTTTAGATTGTTTGTGCATAATTTAAATTAGGAGTTTTTAATGAACCCAATACAAACAAGTGTTACTGCTTCAGAGACTGTCCCTGCAAGCCTCTATGAAGTTGAATGCTATGAATATAATATGCATTCTATTGGTAAAATCAAAGAGATCTTTATTCCTTCGATTAAGATTGTGATTAATGGTGAATCTTTTTTCCATTGTGAACAACCCAGAAATATACCATCACCCTCAGATTTGGATTATGATGCATCAAAACCTGCAACACCTGCAAAAGAAATCCAGCTCTCTAAGGAATTAGTTGAAAAAATTAAATCAATTGTAATAGAAAAACAGAAACTTAAAGAGAAGCAAGCTGAAGTTCATTCTGATCTTAAAAAATTTTGGAAGTAAAGAAACGGAGGGGGTGGGGTTTGAACCCACGGTGCGTGTTTAGCGTACACACGCTTTCCAAGCGTGCTCCTTAAGCCACTCGGATACCCCTGCATAGAAATTTGGGTAAGAAAACGCGAGTTTCCCTTGAGGCCGGTGATGCGCTTGCGCTTATGAAAAAACTCAATAGACCTCTTTCGAAACTCGCTTTGCTCGAGAAAAAGATTCTTTTTATCAAGCAAATGGAGTTTCGAAAGAGGTCTAATACCGTTCTTGGTGTGCTTGGCTTTGAAAATGAAGAGGCCTTAAAAAAAATAATCAGGCCGAGACGGCCTGGTTACGCACTTAAACCTCACCTGTTTAACTAAACCCTAAAAGAGTTTTTAAACAACGCTCAACCTGCTCTAATGTTTTTTCATTAACAATTCCAATTTTTCCCACTCGATTATGTATTAACAAGCGATCTTTCGAGATACATCGAATTTGATCGCACATGATATAACTTATATCTTTTTGATCGGATAATTTAACTTCAATGTGAGCGGGTATAAACTTTTTTTTGCTTGTTAATGGTAAGATGATGAGTAAGTCAGCAGGGCCATTGTTGTATGGATCAACAGAGAGAATTAAGCATGGTCGAGGTTTTTTCTGTTCTTTTCCTCGTGTAGGATCGGGATCAAAAAACCAAACTTCCCCTCGATGAAAAGTTTTATTCATCTTCTAAACCATCCCAAAGCGTTCCATCTAGTTCATTGCGTTCGGCAAGCTCTTCTTTCCAAATCTCTTGATCTTCTTTTAATCGCGCATATCCATTATTGATTTCTTCAAGTAGCATTTGTTCTTCATATTTTTTTAAGGCTAGGTCGATTAAGACAGTTTTTGGCATATGATAGCGACTTTGAAGGCGACCGAGTATGGAAGCAGAGGAGGAACTTATTTTTGCTGTAGTCATGAAAGACCTCCTTTTAGTATAACTTTTATTATACAGAAAACTGTATAAATTTATCTACCATAAAGGTAACTGGATTGAACGAATCTGCTGTCGAAACAGCAGATTGTAATTTCCTTAGACAGGTTTTTTATACAAACCAGCCATGATGGCAATAAAGCCAATAGCTACTGCGGTAAACCTAATTCCTCCTGCTATTATCCCGACTGATCCAAGAATCAAAGTTGCTTTTCTTGCCATTGCTTGTTGACCTAAGGCAGAAAGTGCAACAAAAGCAATAACAGAAAGCTTTATACTTTTTTTTGCAATTTTATAACCATTTGTTATTGGATTTAAATTCGGCATAACATTTTTAATTAAATTAATCATAAAAACACCTTTTTTGTTGTGAACAAAAAGATATTAATTTAATTAATTTTAAAAATCAATAATTTATTTGTTTTTTTAGTAACCGTTTACGGGGTCTGGCAAAGCTTAAAACGTTGATTATGAGGTGCAGATGGAAATCAAAAAGCGCAGCGAATAGCCAAAAATAGCTATTTGCAAGCATTTTTGATTTTCCAAATGCCCTCAGAATCACGTTTGAAGCTTGCTAGACCCCGTGAACGGTTACTTTTTTTATGTTAAAAAAGAAAAAAATGCACGAAATGCTATTACTGTATTGCATCTGCTATTTGATCTAGAAAGATTTAAAGCCGCGCACCCCGAAATCACTAAGCCCAGCTAATAGACCTTTTTCTCAAGCAAAGCGAGTTTCGAAAGAGGTCTAATGAAACAAAAAATTTTCCGGCTTTCAATTTTTCTCTTATTTTTTCTTCAACACTTCCTTGATGGCGGCAACTAAAATCGCGCCAATGATTACTCCCGGCGATCCGACGAAAAGGGCAAGGGCCAAAGCAGCTAAAACGATATAGCGGAGGCGGTCATGGCTGCCGAGCAAGGGAGCGAGGTTTTGCATGAAGTAGATAATTTCTTGTGAAAAGAAATAACCCACGACTAAGCCGATGATTAATTGACCGAGAAGCGCATTGGAAAACAAGACCAAAATCAACCCAATTACAAGGAGAATAGTCGTGACTATCATTTGCTGATTGGAACCGAAATAATGAAAAAATTCTCTTGGATGGCGCTTTGTCTCTTTTCGAGATTTTTTTCCTTCTGAAACCCTTGCGGTATCTAAAGGTTCATCATGATATGCTTTTTCTTCGCTATGTTTTTTTCTAGAAGGTTTAGAATCTTGGTCCATAGTATGTCACCTCTCTTAATTTCTAAAATTTCTTATAGGGTATTTCATCTTTTAAACCAAGCGAGATTAAGTTTTTGATTGGCCAGTCTATCTAAAAAAAGTTTTATTTTAAGCGATCATCCATGTATACCTTTCTGTGCCAATTATCAATTCTTTCGTCGGGATCGTTTACAAGTATTTTACCAAAAGCTTTACAAAGCTCCTTTGTTGGAAGGCGTTTAGCGACACACGCTGTCATCGCTTCAAATATTGCTGCTGAATTATAACTCTCAGTATATACTGCGTTTATCAAATTCTTTGCTATACGGCGAAAAGCTTCTGTTTTATCGCCCACTGAATTCAAGTCTTCTTCTGATAAAGATCTTTCGAATTTTTTGACTATTGCTAGACTCTTATCCAGATCTGGAATTGGAGCACTAAAATAATTGCGCCATTCGTTTGAATCTAAATTATTCATAAAATCCCCCTGTTTTTTCAACTATTAGTAATTATAAATATTCATTATTAAGGAAATATAAAAAAACAAGTTAAGCTAAGAATCAATCGCCCGGCGCTTTCGCTCTGGGCTCAAACTCATTGTTGCTATTTACCCACCCCTCCCGATGGTCGGAGTGGGCTATAGACAGTCGCCCTACGGGCTCTAACACAAAAACCTCACCATAAAAAATGGTTCTAAATAACGCGAGTTTTGGATAAGGAATGCAGCTCCTTCGAGAAAGATTTTCTTTCAGATTTGAAAATTTTTTCGAAGCCTATAGCCAAATGCCCTACAGGCGAGAAAAAATTTTCAAAGCTGGAAGAAAATCTTTCTCGAAGGAGACCATTCCTTATCCAAAATTCGCGTTAAATAAAATGACGATGTTTTATTTGCTAGAGCCCATAGGGCGACTGTTTATAGCCCACTCCGACCATCGGGGAGGGGTGGGTAAGAAGAACATTAACGAGAGCCCAGAGCGACAGCCCCGGGCGATTGATTCTTAGCTTAACGCGTATGGGCACAGGCACAGGATTTTAGTTTCGAAAGAAGTCTATTTGCTTCAGAAAAAGAATCTACATACAAATCGATTAATAACCGTACCAACGGGGATCATCCCCTGGCAAATCCTTCATTTCCTCCCAAGTAAGCTGTGATGCAGCGCGATCCCTTGCTTCAATATCATTTATTTTATTTTTTAATCGGGTGATTCTTTCATCTAATTCATCCATTTCTGGGGTTCTGGTGGATGCGCTAGTTTGATTTCCGGCCAATCTCCTTGCTGTTTTCTCAAGGTCTTTTAATATATCAGTCCCTCCTGTTGTGTTTGATACATTGTCAATGAGAATGTCTATACTTGACATTGAGATCTTCTCATCTGTTTTTTCTACATTGGGATTAGTATATGTTGTAGACCTTCCACCAATAATCGATGAATGGAGGGTATATTCTTTATCCCAGGGATGGTTTTTAAAATGTTCTCGAGCAAGATATGGTAAGTCATTATTATTCATATGAATTCTCCAGTTAATTGATCAGACATCCTAAAGAATAGAGGATGATTGTTAATTATATATAAAGAGTTATTCAAAAATAATGAAGATGGGGTGTTTGCCTATTGTACTAATTTTTCAATAAAGTTATACTGATCAGAAAAACTTTAATATGATAAGTCGTTGGTTATCTTGGTTTAACTGTTCTTTACTCGCTTTGGCTATGGCATTTGCTCTTTGCGGGGTCGTCTATTGGCTGCGATTGCCCCATGCTCTGCAACCAGGCAATCTGACTATAAAAGCAAATGGTTTGCCTAAGGGGGCTTTTGAGTTACCGGAAATCGCTTACACCCAAGCGGGAGATTTGGTGCTCTCCTTAGAAGAAGCCCCTCCGGCTCTTCGTTTGCCTGATTTGAAAAGTCAATTGATTTATTATGGCAAAAATGGGCGGCCTGATGCCGGATTGCAACAAACCGTATTGCATTTTTCTCTGACGGGAAATCATAAAACGATTGCTTCAAGCGCCCCGGGGGAAAAGCTTTATCTTATTTTTGATAGAAAAGCAACCACCCCGCGCTATACATTTAGCCCAAACAACGAAAAAACCTCCCTTTGGATAGAAGGGGTAGCCCAAGACAATGAAGCGATGATCAATGTCACAATGGAAAACGATAAGGGAGAATTCATCCGAGAGCCCGAATCCCTAGCTCAATTTAAGCTTCCAGAAAAAGAATTTATTCGATATGGAGGAGTTTCCTGGGAAATTGGGAACCTGCGAGTCGATGGAACCCTTTTAGCAAGGCAGCGGGCGAAATGGTATGGAATGGATCGGTTTTTGGAAAAACATGGGGGAGACGATTATAAAGATCTACAGGGAAAACATCGCATTGATTTTAGCGAAAATGATGATCTCTATTCAGTCTTTGTTAAAGCGGGAGATTGTCTGATTTGGGATGGAAAGCGATGGATTGTGATAACACCAGGTGAAGGCTCGATTAAACATCCGCTCCTTGTGGTAAAAAAAATCGATGAGAGATTAATGACTTTTGAATTGTGGGATGTTGAAGGGAAGGGTAAGATTTTAATGAATCTCCTTAAGTCTTCAGAACCATGGGCCGTGCAAAATGTGCAAACCCTTCAGCATATGTTTAAATTCTTAGGAGCTAAGACAAAGACGCAATGTGTCTTTGAAATTAATCGGGAACGTGTCATTCTAAGGCCTTCTGATTGGATGCTTTTAACTGTAAAGGGATGGAAAAAATTAGCAACTGAAGAAGATATCGATAACTATGTTAAGAGAAAAACATCTGGGACTTTATTTGTTTTCGATGGGATTTCTCGAAAAGATGAGAAACAAGTGATGTTCGGAACGCTATATAGCCCATCTAGGCATGAATCCCAGCAAGTGGAGTTGGCTTTGCAAGTAAAGAAACCCGCCAGAGATTTAAAAGATAAGATTAAAGAGGCGAGAGAAGCAGCGGATGCTGCTCAGCGAGCTAAAAATATGCATAGCCCAGAATCTGCACAAAACATACATAAAAGAGCACAGCTATGAAAAGGATTTTAATCACACTCATCTTCGTTATTTCCTCATTTGGTATTTCCTCCTTTGCTTTCAGTCAATCCATTTCAGAAAAGAAAGCAAACTTAAAAGGCTCAGAGAGTGACCTCGATCAAGAAACCGAGCGCTATCTCGTTCAAGTTAACCGAGAGACACAAGAGATTCATCAACAGATTGAATCTCTTTATAGCGATGTTTTACGCCTCTATCAAGAGCGCGCTCCACAGGAAGAATATAGAAGTTTATTAGAACAAATTAATCATCAGAAAAAATATCTGAACCATTTAGAATCCTCCTGGAGGGAGTTAGCTTCAAAAGGAAACCGAACAGAGGGTTATGGTCTTTGGCATGCTCCGGAAACCACTCTTGAACAATTAATTATCGATTATGGTTCACAAGATTATGTTTATCTCATCCCCCCGGAAGTTGGGAACATCAAGCTGAGCATCAATTCAAATTTACCTATCCCCCGCTCTTCATGGAAAGAGATGTTAGAATTGATCCTTGCTCAAAATGGTGTGGGAATTAGGACCTTGAATCCTTATTTAAAAGAATTGTATTTGGTTAAGAATAATTTCTCCCATCTTAAATTAATCACTAACAATCGGCAAGATTTAGAAGTTCTTTCTCCGGATACAAGAGTGAGTTTTGTCCTGTCGCCGGAGCCTTCTGAAGTGCGCAAGACATTTCATTTTTTAGAGAAATTTACAAATCCAAATACGACTGCATTGCAGTCCTTAGGAAGAGACATCTTAATTATTGGCCCGGCCGGTGAAATTCAGGATGTCCTCCGTTTGAATGACTTTGTCTCTCAAAATAGAGGGGAAAAAGAATATCGCCTCCTCCCTATTTATAAACTTCCTGCTGATGAAATGGCGCGCATTTTAGAGACGACGTTTGATCAATCCACCGATGGTTTCTCAAAACAATCTCCCCCCCCGCCCAATCAAAATCATAAAAATAATGCCATGCATTCCGCGCCCCCCACAGAGATTGGTGGACTAAAAATTATCCCCCTTCAAAATATGGCTCAGGCCTTATTTATTGTAGGTTCTAGGGAAGAAGTGAGAAAAGCTGAAGAGATTGTCCGCAATGTCGAAGATCAAATCGGAGAGGCCAGGGATAAAGTTGTTCATTGGTATACAGTTAAACATTCTCAAGCTGAAGAGTTAGCCGATGTTCTCTACAAAGTCTATTCTTTGATGATCTCGACAGGCACGGGAGGCGAAATGCCCGGCGGCCTCGGCGGCCCAGATGGTGGGCCAAATCGACTCGCTTACCTTGAAAATGATGGAAATCCAGCAGGACCGCCTCCCCAAAAAGAGCCGCCCCAAAATCTCTATCAGGAAGAAGGGTTTTACCAAGAAGGGGGATATGTCGTCAATCCGGCGCCGGCAGAGCCGAGAGCGTTTGAACCGACGATCGCCAACAATCAAAGAGATAATTTTATTGTCGACGTCAAAACCGGCTCTATCGTGATGGTTGTTGAAGCCGATATTTTGCCAAAGATAAAAGATCTTTTGCGAAAGCTCGATGTCCCAAAGAAAATGGTTCAAATTGAAATTTTGCTTTTTGAAAAAATTCTCAATCGAGAAAATAGCGTGGGCCTCAATCTCTTAAAACTTGGAGATGCCGCTGTTAATAAAAATTTAACGGGCGCTTTTTTTAATAATCTTTTTCCTAAAGATGCAAAGAAAGCGATTACAGGCAATGCAGGCGTCTCTGAATTTTTTATTAGCCGTAAAGGGACCAATTGCGGCGTACCTGCCTTTGATTTAGTTTATCGATTTTTACTCAATCAAGATGACGTTCAGATTAATTCTAGCCCCTCTCTTTTGACTGTTAACCAAACCCCGGCCACAATTGCCATCAATGAAGATATCTCCATCAACACCGGTGTGTTTGAAGTGGAAACAGCCAAAGGGGTGACTTTAAAAGATGCATTCACGAGAGCGCAATACGGGATTACGATTAGTATTAAACCGACCATTCATATCGCTACATGTGATGATGAAAATGAACAATTCGATTATGTTTCCTTAGAAACAGATGTCACTTTCGATACAATCAACCCAAGCCGCCATGCAGATCGGCCGGATGTCACACGCAGGCACATTACAAATCAAGTGCAGGTTCCGGATGGCGAAACGGTGATTTTAGGGGGCTTGCGCCGCAAAGTGTCTAATGATCGGCGCGAATCAATTCCCTTTCTTGGAGAGTTAAGAGGTCTTGGTAAATTATTTAGTATGAATACAATGCGCGATACTAGCACTGAAATGTTTATCTTTATCACCCCGCATATTGTGAAAGATCCAAAGGACCAATTAACATGTTTGAGGCAGGAACTTCTCTCTCTACGCCCTGGGGATATTCCCTATTTCCTGGAGTGTGTCCAAGAAGCGCATCAATATGAAAAGACACGTTTAATGGAAGGGAGTATGACCCTCCTTTTTGGAAGACCGCGCGACCGCTATTATGTTCCCGGCCAATGCGCCTCTTCCGGAGAAGGGTGTATGGGAGAATATGATGGAAGATAGGGCCCCTAAATTTGGAACAGGCGATGCCAATGCTCTGTTAGCAGAGCAGCTTGGCATGTCTATTTATCCCGATTTATCGATCCTGCAAGTAAGCCGCGAGAGATTTAAACAAGTTCCCTATAATTTTGCTAAAAAGCATACGGTTTTACCCATCAAAGAATCTGAACAATTGATGACCGTTGCAGTTGCCGACCCCCTTAATTTAACTCCAATCGAGGAGCTCCGCTTCTTACTGGGTTGTGAAGTTGAGGCTGTTTATAGTCCTCGCGATGTGATTTTATCGGCCATTAACGAGTGCTATAATACGGAAGATGGGGCTGCCTCTCAAATGATCGCTAATTTGAGCGATAAAACGGATGACGGCAAGGGGGATGATGTTGAGGTTTTCGATTTGCTCGATCAAGGGCGCCATCAATCGCCCATCATCCAATTGCTCAATTTGATATTGACTGAAGCGATTCAACAAGGAGCTTCGGATATCCATTTCGAACCCTCCGAAAATGGAATGAGGGTGCGCTATCGTATCGATGGCGTCTTGCAAAATCGGCATGCACCTGCGCTCGACTATCAGACTCAATTATTGACCCGTATAAAAGTGATGGCAAAATTGGACATTGCTGAACACCGCTTACCTCAGGACGGGCGAATCAAATTGAGAATGGGCAGGCGTGAAATCGACTTTCGCGTCAGTACAGTGCCCATTGTTGGTGGAGAGCGTATCGTATTGAGAATCTTGGACCGAGGAAACGTTCTGCTTGGAATGGATCGCATTGGAATGTTGCCAACGGTTTTTGAGCACTATCGGAAATTGATTGAATTGCCGGAAGGGATTATCTTAGTCACAGGCCCAACAGGAAGTGGAAAAACAACCACATTATATAGCTCGATTTGTGAAATGGCAAAAGATGATGTCAATATCATGACCATTGAGGATCCTGTCGAATATAATCTTAAGGGAATCGCTCAAATTGGGGTCCATC
This sequence comes from Parachlamydiaceae bacterium, assembly GCA_025451995.1. Classification (GTDB taxonomy): domain Bacteria; phylum Chlamydiota; class Chlamydiia; order Chlamydiales; family Parachlamydiaceae; genus JANWJE01. The sequence goes on from JANWJE010000090.1 coordinate 9,313, forward strand.
ATAAAATTAAACTCGATTTTGCAACTGGCCTTCGCCATATTTTGCGCCAAGATCCCGATGTCATTATGGTGGGCGAGATTAGAGATAAAGAAACAGCCGAAATTGCCATTCAAGCAGCATTAACCGGTCACTTAGTCCTTAGCACTTTACATACCAATGATGCCCCATCGGCAATCACCCGTTTAGTCGACATGGGGATCGAACCTTATCTTCTCTCATCGTGTATTGTCGGTGTTTTAGCTCAACGCCTCGTCAGGCGCATTTGTCCCCAATGCAAGGAGTCTTATCAACCCAATCCATCCGAGTTTCAAAGCTTGGGTCTAAAACCGGATGAGCTGCAGGGCGGCCTTCTTTATCGAGGAAAGGGATGCACCTATTGTTACCAAACAGGCTTTAAAGGAAGACAGGGTGTGTATGAACTGATGCCCGTCAACAATGCAATCAATAAACAAATCGTTCAAAGTCCCGATGCTATCGAAATGCGACGAGTCGCGCTTGAGCAAGGGATGATTAGTCTCCTATCTCACGGTGCTGAACTTGTTAAAAGTGGTTCGACCACCATTGCAGAAGTTTTGCGCGTCGCTAGAGGAATAGAAGAACAAGGATAAGATAATCTATGCCTCTCTATCAATACCAATATGTCGATTCTTCGGGCAAAAGAAAAACGGGAACAATTGAGGCTCAAGGAGATCGAGAAGCAAAACTCAAGCTTCGCGAACAGGGAGTTCTCGTTACTCAACTGAAAACGAAGGGTAAAATAAACAAAAAGCAAAATTTAAAAGGGGATAATCTCCTCGCTTTTACCCTTCAACTTTCTCAATTGATCAACGCCGGCGTTCCGCTCTATGAAAGCTTGGTGGCTATAGAAGAACAGTCGAGAAGCGATCCTTATCATGGTATTATATTGGGATTGTGCGAGCAGATACGCTCCGGAACTTCTCTCTCTATTGCGATGTCTTCCTATCCTGAAAGTTTCGATAAACTCTATTGCGGCATGATTGCTGCAGGAGAAGCTGTGGGAGCTTTAGGTCCCGTCATGGAAAAGCTATCGCAATTTTTACAGCGCAGCATGAAATTAAAAAAACAAATTGTGACTGCAATGATCTATCCCGGAATATTGGGTGGATTTTCATTGCTCATTATCGGGGTTTTATTGGGTTTTGTTGTTCCTTCTTTAGAAGGAATCTTTGCCGATCGAAAGCTAAATGCTTTCACAAATGGAGTTTTAGCTTTCAGCCATTTATTTAGAGAGTATTGGTGGTTATATCTACCGGTCATCGCCGGCTCTATTGTGTGGGGGATTTGGCAGCTCAAAAGCCCAAAAGGCCAGCTTTGGATTGAAAAAACATTGTTAAAAGTTCCTCTCTTAAAAACCCTTGTTATACAAACTGCCGTCGCTAGATTTTGCCGCACCATGGGGACTCTTTTGCAAGGGGGATTGAGCATGATTGAATCATTGCGTATTTCTCGAACGATTATGAGAAATATCGTATTGGAAAAAGAAATACAAGTTGCCGAGGGAAAAATTATTGAGGGGCATTCGTTAAGTCAAGAATTGAAAAAATCTGCCTATTTCCCCGGGCTCATCGCCCGCATGTTGGCTGTCGGTGAAGAATCGGGAACATCGGTCGTCATGCTCAATCGCATTGCAGATATGTATGAAGGGGAAATTGAAAAAACGCTCGACCGAGTGATGGCGATGGCTCAACCGGTCATATTAATTTTGATGGGGATCATCATAGGCACCGTCCTCCTAGCAATTTTATTGCCATTAACGGATGTCAGTTCCTTTTCTATTGGATAAAAAAGATAAAAAAATGAAGGAGAAACAATGAAAAAAATGAAACAAAGAAAGCGCCATATCACACTTGTTGAGATGATGATCGTTATGTTTTTAATCGCCATGATCACCGGTGTAATCGCCTATAATTATACTGGAAGCTTAGATGAAGGAAAAGCCTTTAAAACGAAGCAGGGAATAGATAAAATCCATACGATTTTAGATCTGCATCTTGCAACCCACCCTGATGAGTTAGACGACATCGAAAACAAATGGAAAGGGATTGTAGAAAATTCTCAGCTGGTCAAAAGTGCAAAGGAATTAACTAAAGATGGTTGGGGAGGCGATTACAAGGTTTCTAGAGATCAGAATAATGAAATCGAAATCACCTCAGAGAAATATAAGCAATACCAGTTGTCAAAAGGGAAGGGAAGCCTCTTTAACGAAAAGAAAGAATGAGATTCAAAAGAAATCACTTTACACTCCTTGAAATTTTAGTCGTCCTTTTTCTCCTAACTTTAGGTCTTGCATTGACAGGCGTGAAAGTCAAAGAGATCTATCGCGAGCAGCAATTTCTTTCGGAAAGCCATCAGATCTTGAGTCATTTAAGGATGGCTCAAGATCTCATGATCATCATGGATACCGATGTCGATGTCCATTTTTTAGCCGATAAGAAAGGAGAAAAAATCGATTTTTGGCTAGAAGTTGAAAAGCCATTAGTAGACCATTGGGCAAGATTAGTTGAGAGAAAACTTTCTGTTCGAGCCATTCAATCGATCGAATTTCAGGGAAATAAGGACGATGAGATGATCCTCCATTTTTCTCTTGGAAAAATGAGCAAAGGGATCTTGCAACTGACTGAAAAAGAAAAAAATGAACAAAAAAGAAAGCATTTCTTGATTAAACTTTTAGGATACCCATCGAATTTACAAGAAACAAAAGAGGGTCAAGAGGAAGGTGCAGAAACAAATAGAAGCGAGTTGCTCTACCCCGTTGAAGTGTATGAAGAGTTATATAAAGATAAAGATAAAAATAATCAGTAAAAGGCCTTTCCAATTATTGGAATTGCTTGTCGCTGCCTTTATTTTGCTCATTTGCATCGCACCGACAATGCACATTTTTACATCTCTGTATCAATTGCAGCAAGAAATTGTCAGAGAAAATCAAAGAGACCATCTTTCCCATCTGATCCATGCTAAAATCACTGAAATGCTCTACAAAAACCAGATTCATCTTCCGGTTGAAAAACAAGCAAAGGAAACAATCGAATTGCAAGATAGAGAGATCATCGATGCGCTCAAAAAGTATGGGTATAGCTGCCGGGCAGCCCTCATTGTCGACGATTGGACACAGCCCCGCGGTCAAGAACATCCAAGCCGTTATTTGCTGCATTTAACAATCGAATTCCAAGATCTCTATCCAAAAAGCACAAAAAAGAAAAAGATTCAAAATCAAGATGCAAATGTCGCATTTTACGATTATAAAATCTATGTCGACGCAGGCCACAAAGCTAATGAGAAAGATAAAAAAGCGAACGGCAAGAATGAAGAAAAAGGACCAAAGGCCAATGAAAACGAGCAAAGGGACAGTAGTGACAATAGGGACAGTAAGGACATTAAAGATCCAAGAGACTTTTGAAGCGAACGAAATGATTTAACGCAAAGATGCAAAGGCGCAAAGGGGCTCAAAATGGGGTATACACAAGAAAATTTAAAAGACAAAAACAAATGAGAGAAGTAAAATTTTAACTCGCAGCAAAAATCAACGATGGTAACGATAGAATGATATAACGATAAAATCAATGGCGCTTTTGTTCAATCGTTATATCATTCTATCGTTACCATC
>JANWJE010000091.1 GCA_025451995.1 Parachlamydiaceae bacterium
CAAGAGGCATTGTAGAGATCGCAAGAGGCATTGTATTGATTTAATACTATGCCTCTTGCGATCTCTCAACCGCGGGAGCTTTCAAGCTAGCCCAAAATTCCAATATTCAACTGGAAGCAGTATATACATGCATTTTTGGAATATCCCGCTGGTCTTTGTGAAGAAGATTGGAAGATTTGGCGTCCATTAATTGCAAATGGCGCATGTATGCAGGTAACGCATGAAGAGTTTAGAAAAAATGGAATTAGACCTCTTTCGAAACTCGCTTTGCTTGAGAAAAAGAAAGATTTTTGAATGGATTTATTGCCAAATTTTAAGAGCATATTGAGTTAAATATGGTCGAAAAATTTGGCAATAAAGACGCCAAAAAGATTCTTTTTATCAAACAAATGGAGTTTCGAAAAAGGTCTATTAAAGCAATCAGTTTTTTTAATTATTATTTTTATAAAACACGAGTATTGGGAAAATAAAAAACCGAATAGCCCTTGCGAACTATTCGGTTGGGGATGCCGATCTCAGGACAGCTTTAGAACTTTTAAAGAGTTCGATTGGTCATCCATTCAAGTAAATTTATTTCTTGGATAATTTCTCGAAGACGATCTGTTCGATTTCCGGTGGAATAAAGGCATGCAGTCTTTTATCGTATGATGCAATCTCTCGAATAAGCGATGAACTGATATAGCGATACCGTTCATCCGCCACCATATACATCGTTTCAATATCAGCTAGTTGCCTGTTCATCTGTGCTTGGAGATTTTCGTAGTCAAGGTCGGAAGCGCTGCGAATCGCTCTTAAGATAGCATTTACGCCTATTTCTTGGGCAAAATCCACTAAAAGCCCCCGAAATGTGACGACCTCTATATTAGGAATTTTCTGCGTGATAGCTTTCAAGAGTTGAAACCTTTCTTCAATCGTGAAATAGGGAGTATTCTTTAGAGTATTCATCCCAATAGCGATATAAACATAATCAAACATCTGAGAAGCTCTTTTAGCAATATCTAAATGGCCAAAAGTGGGTGGATCAAATGTACCGGGAAATATCACTTTTTTCATTTTATAACTCCATTGATAGAATCATTTTTTCTCGGTGCGATTTCTTAAACAACACAGAATAACAAGCACCAACTAAACAGAGACATCCACCACTAATAAACACAGTAGAAGCGTTAGTAAATAAGAAGAGAAGCTGGCCCATAAATGGAGCGATGCATCCTCGAATGCCAACCATTGCCACATTCACACCTGTGAAAAGAGTGCTATCTTTCTCTTTGGAGAAAATTGGACCGGATAAATTCCAACTCAATTCACTCCCAGCTTGCATGGTGCCATAAATGAGATAAGCAACATAAATCCACGAAGTATGGAAGGTAGCAGCTAAAATGAAAGCAACGAAAAGAGCTGCAAATAGGTTGACATAGCAGTTGAATAAATGAATAGAGATCTTATTTAATCGGTCAGCCCAATAAGGCGCTGTAAAGGCAAAGGCAATTCCTTTACATAAAGAAGTCGCAAATGTTAATTGTGTGTAAGATAAGTTTAGAGTCTCTTTAAAAAATATTGGGAGAACGGGCTGCATTAAAATGAGGCCGGCTCCCCCAAACATGAAGACGATTTGGAAATGTCTAAAATCATCCCTATCTTTTATTAGATTCCAGCAATTTTTCCATGGATCTAAAATGAGAGACTTCAAAGAGACAAGATTGTAAGAGTCGTAAGGTTCAGTGGACTCTGAATATGTTCTAATTTTGATCAACAATAGCAAGATGGCATTTAGAGTTTGGATAGCGGCTAAGATAAAGAAAAACCACTTCCAGATATGAGGATAAGCATCAATCCAAGGCGAACATAAGAAAGGAAAGAAAACCATGATAATATAGTTGGCTGTAGCACCTTTCGAGAATATTCTGCCTCGCTTTTCTTTCGGTTCATTGATTTTAAAGATTTCCGACCAAGCTGGAATCATGGCTCTGACAGACATCCAAAAAATACCATAGGCAATTAGGAAGAACCAAACATTATTAATAAAAGGAAAGAAAAAACAAGGTGCTGCAGCCAAGATGCTGGACAATGCCAAGAAAGGCTTAAGGCGTTTAGGCTGACCTTTAATGATTAGATTTCCATAGAATGATAAAAGAGCAACAGCAGGCTTAATGCTGACCAATAAAGCAAGTTGCAATGGTGTTGCATTGAGGTCTTTGGCAAAGATGAATGCCATGATGTAGTAAAGGGCTTCCAAAGGACTTCCGAGTATTTTGCTTAGGATAAAGATTAACCGTGTGTGTTTGTAAAAATCGATCTCGGAAAATTGCTGCTGGCCTAAAAAATCTTTCTGCATATCCAAATTTTACTCCATTCCCGACGTCAGTAAAATGGTTCTCAATAGTCTGTCGAGATTTTTACATGCAATTTTAACCTTATCAATCACATTTATAAAGTTACTACATTTATCATATTCAAGAAGTTCCTGAATATCCCTAGCCATCCAAAATTCAACGCCTTGTTCTATATGCACCGATACTTCAAAATTTTTTGTTAACCTGGCTATAAGTTCCTTTTTCATAATGGATTACCTTTTTATCGGAAGTGTGTCAATTTGTTGGATTAACTTGAACTGATCAATAGAAGCATGAGATTTTAACTCAATACGTTTTCCTCGACAAAAGGTCATTCAAGAAATTACTCAATATCTCAAAGAGATTTACGAGTCAGAAGGGAAGTTTTATCAGGAGCAGAAAAGCAAGCGGAGAAAAGAACAGGATCAAATACAGCAGCGGCTTAGCAAATTGTATGATGACCGCTATGATGGCAAGATCGATGAGGCTTTTTTTGAAAAGAAATTACAAGAATACAAGGCTAAAGAGCGAGAAATTGTTCAAGATATGGAAAAACATGTTAATGCTGACGAAAGTTTTCATGTCACAGCGAATATGGTCTTAAGCTTAGCTCAACGCTTCAGGGAAATCTTTGAGAGTTCTGAAGTGGATGAAAAACGGCAACTTCTGAATTTCGTATTTCAGAACTTGGAGTTCAAAGATAAAAAGCTCTCTGTAACACTTCGTGAACCCTTTAAAATAATAAAGGACGCTTCCCTTTCGGGAAAGCGTCCGGGGATTTGCCGATGACCGGACAATTATCGAACCATTTTGTCGAGGGAATGCGCAAGATCTATGAGCTTGAACCTTTTATAAAATTGGAAGATTCAGGAGAAGGTAGGACAAATAAAGCGTCGAAAAACTACAGAAAAGCAATTTAGGGAGGCTGTACAGTAATTTTTGCTCTTTTCTTTACCTCCTTCATATCAATAGAACAATAAAGTCAACGACAGAGGGGGTTCCAAGGGGGAGATAACGCGTGAAATGTTCATAACTATCCCATGAAATGAAGTAATCCCTCACGTTTGTGTGCTCATATCAAATTATGAAAAGCTTGAGCAGTATTTTCCAATCGCGCCAGTTCATCTATGATTACAATTTTTTCAAAGCTGCTTTGACCTGTTAAAGGTCTCAGATTCTGAGCAACCATGCTTAATCTATATTTCGTTACTTCCGGATCAGCTCCAAATCCTCCAAAGACTGGATCAACAATTCCTATAAGTAAAATTCCTTTCGAAGAAAAATTGTTTTCTTTGTGGGGGTAAGACTTTTGAAGTTTTTTCCGAGCAACTTGTTCAATCTCTTCGATTGTATTAACAGAGTACGATCTTAATTCAGCTTTCCCTTGTGCTGGTATGCTATTAACGTCGATTTCTATCTTGTAATCTTCCGTTAATTTCTGAATATCAATATGATACAACTGTTTGTGAATATATTTCGCTTCCTCATTATTTTGAAAGAGACTTGTATATTCACCCCAACTAACACTATCGTCAAAATCACCAATGCTGAGAACCTCCTAGGACATCGCGGAATTCATAAGAATTATTTGTGATCTTTGAGTAAAGATCGACAGCTTTTTTCGCTCTAAAGAATTGGATAACTCTTTGGTATGTTATTTTTTTCAATGTATTCATAAATCCTCCTGATAATGGTAACCCATCTCTTTTATTCTTCTATATGCTCTCATATGATGGATAGGATGTTAGGGATAAAACATCTAATAATCAATAAAATTTCTAGACATTTTGCAGAAAATATGCAAAAATAAGGAAAACACAGGAAATACATAGGAGAAAAGCCATTGTTATTGCAATTTTCAGTCAAAAACTTTCGATCTTTCGAGAAAGAAGAGGTCTTGAATCTATCGGCAGGCAAAGGGTCAGAGCTGAGAGATTCAAACACATTTGAATTTTCTCAAAGTCAGCGCCTTGTTCGCTCTGCCGTAATTTACGGGCCCAATGCTGGTGGAAAAAGCAATTTAATCAGAGCGATTTTTTTTCTACAGCAGTTTATTCTGGCATCTTCAACGGCATACCAAGAAAAGCAAAAAATCCCTCTTCAGCCGTTTAGACTCAATGCTAAATCTCAAAATGAACCAAGCGAATTTTCTATCGATTTCATTTGTAATGATGTTCGTTTTACCTATCAAGTAGCTCTCAACGAGGATCAGATCATAAGTGAAGAACTTTACGCATATCCTAAAAATTATCGACAAACCTGGTTTACTAGAAAATGGAACCCCTCTTCGAAAGCATATGACTGGTATCAAGGGCCAAGCTTTAAAGGAGAGCATAAAGTTTGGGAACAGATGACACGAACGAATGCTTTATATCTTTCTACAGCAGTGCAATTCAATAGCGAGCAGTTAAAACCCATTTTTCTTTGGTTTAGAGATCAACTTGTCATATTGCTAAAAAATGGCCCTGCACAAGAAATTTATTTTAATCCTGATCTTACCTTTCAATTTCTAAAAGATCCTAAAACAGCAGCATGGATTCACAAATTCATGGAATGTGCAGATATTGGAATCGAAAATTTTCACTTAATCGAAGAAGAAGTTCCACCAGTGAAAAAGGTGGCTGTTAGAACGCAGCACAAAATGCTTAATTCTGATCAAAAAGTATTTTTCGACCTATTTTTAGATGAATCAGATGGTACACAAAGACTCTTTTCACAGGCCGGAGGATGGTTAAAAGCCTTGCGTGAAGGTTTGGTGCTTTTTGTAGATGAACTCGACCTTCATCTCCATCCGAATATTGTCAGGTATCTTATAGAACTTTTTCATAGCCCTAAAACAAATCAAAAGAACGCTCAGCTTATTTTCACTACTCATGACACTTCTTTGTTGGATAGTGATCTGTTCAGGCGAGACCAAGTGTGGTTTGTACAAAAAGACGATAATCAAGGATCGCGCCTCTACTCACTTCTTGATTTCAAACCACGCAAAGGAGAAGCGATCGGTAAAGGCTATCTACAGGGACGCTACGGAGCACTACCATATATAGGGAAATTTCGTTTCTAATGACAAAAAGACTCTCTATCAAATCATATCGAAAGCCTGATAATCGTTATTCTCTTCTTGGCGGAAATTCAACTTAGTCGAAGTCCTTTGGCTAAACGTTATCATAAAATTTCGAGATTTGGGTATTTCTCTGGAAAAAATTAAAGATGCTAAGGCTCTCTTTTTCGAAATGATCCCTGGCATAGACCTGAAATATGTCGAATACTACTTAGTAGGGGCTTTATATTTTAAACAGCCTGCATTTTTTGTGATGGCCTCAGATCACGAATCAGAGTTTTTATCATATGAAGAATTGACTAGTGCAATGGAAGTCGGCCTCCTCAGCAATGCCGTACTGATTCATCTCAATCCTCTTCTCAATAAAATTTTCAAAAAAATTGAAGTTGGATCAAATTTTTCATTTAAACGACCGGTAACCAATAATCAAAACATAGTTTGTGATTTTATGAATCAAGAGGATTTTGATTCTATGAAGTTAATAAAAACAAATGGCAAAATCACAGAGATGGAATTTGAAAAGGGTTTTTCTGCGAAAGTTCCATATCACGAAATCATCAAGAACGAAACGGATGTTCTTCTGACAACAAAAATTTCCAATAGCTTAGTGGTTTCAACTAAGCGAGCCAAAAGAATTAAATTGGATAATAAAGAGGATTTTAAAAATGCATAGACTAACCATCGTGCTTCAAAAACCGACTGTGTTTCACGCTGACCACGGAATCATTGTCATCCACTATGGATATAGTGATGATTTCATTGAAGACCTGCCTGGAGATTCTCCAAAAAAATGGCAACAAATACAGCGAAGCAGAAATTAAAATTATTCGAGAACAATTAACACACTTAAGTCAAATTGAATATGAGCATTACAGGAAAACCCAAAGCGATCAAGAGAGCTCTGATCTATACGAGAGTTTCGACGGAGGAACAAGCACTTCACGGACACAGCCTGGAGTATCAGGAGGAAGTACTTAGACTTCATTGCCAAAAAGAGAATGTTGAGATTGTTGAACATTTCCAAGATGATGGTTATTCTGCGAAAGACTTCAAACGCCGACCGGCTTTTAAAGAATTGCATGAATACATTCTCTCTCATCCCAAAGCAATTGACTATGTCTATATCCTTCGATGGGACCGCTTTTCTCGTAATATGACGCAAGCTCATGTAGAGATAGACCGACTTGAAAAATTAGGGGTTCAGGTCAAATGCTTAGAAGAGACTGTTTCTCCAAAAGATCCTATATTTCCTTTTGTTCGAGCTTTTAAGCTTGCGGAGGGGGAATCTGATAACATTAGGAGAGCGCTTAATACAACTACAGGAATTGTGCGCGCTAGAAAAGAAGGCAGATATACTGGCCCGCCACCTAAAGGATATAAACGTGAGCGGAATGCAAGTGGAAAGTCGATCATAGTGCCCGATGAAAGCGCTATACTAATAAAGGAGGCTTTTGAGGTTGTGGCTTTAGGTTTATATCCTATCGATTATATTCGCAAAACCCTTTCCGAAAAGGGTTTAAAAATAGGAAGAAGTGCTTTTTATGAATTGCTTAGAAATTCGACCTACATGGGGCTAACCAAAGTTCCTGAGTTTGGTGAAGAACAAGAACACTACGTTCCTGGTTTGCATGAAGCCATAATAAGTGAAGATCTTTTTCACCAAGTCCAATTGGTGTTAAAAAAGATCAAAGAGAATAGCAGTATACCAGCTATTAAAACTAAGCAACGAGAAGAATATCCTCTGAGAGGAGGATTTCTTATTTGTCCTGATTACAACCGGAACCTTACTGGTAGTGCTTCAAAGAGTGCTGATGGAAAATATCATCCTTATTATCATTGACAAAGCCCATGTAAACCTAGGTTTCCAACAAAGCTTTTGCACAGGAAGCTAGATGAATTTTTACGGTCGATCACAATCCCCTCTGAAATTTCTGAACTATACATGGTTATTCTTGAAGACACCTTTAAAACAAATGAAGGAGATCGCAAGAAGCAGATTCAAGGGCTTAAGGAACGTATCAAAGATCAAGAGGTCAAAATCGCAAGATGCGATGAGATGCTTTTGAACAAAGATATTGATAGAGAAACTCATCAACGCATGGTTTCAAAGTTGAAGGAAGAAATTGCCATCTTAAGGAAAAAGATCGAATTGCAAGAGAGCAGCGAAACAGGATTCATGAAGTACTGCCTCTTTGGCATCCCGCTTTTGAGCAATCTAAGTGGATTCTATAAAAATGCGAATGTGGAAATTAAGCAAAAATTGCTTGGTTCGATATTCCCTGCAAAACTGCATTTTCGGGAGGAAAGTTATCGAACTACTCCGCTGAACCCTGCACTTGCGCTTATCCTACAGAAAAACAAGGTGTTAGAAAATGAAAAAACCGGACAAATCCTCTTTGAAGAGAGTTTGTCCGGTGAATTGCCGATGACCGGACTCGAACCAGCACTTAGTTGCCTAAAGTAGATTTTGAGTCTACCGCGTCTACCATTCCGCCACATCGGCTAAAAAGGCTGTGAAAAAATACGTCGATTTTGGCAAAATTTTTGCACCTTTCAAATTTCACAGCCCTTAAACAAAGAAAAGCATAATGGTTTAGTCCTTTTAATGATAGAAATTTTATCGTCTATGAAAATTTCGAAATGCTTTATCCCATGAATAATTCACCTGTTCGTTTAAATCCCAATCATGCCGAACTTGAATGGTGATATAAGCATAAGGGTGCCGGTTGTCAAAATCTCTCCCTTCATTTTTTTTAAAGATTTTCACTAAAATTTCTTTATTCATCCACACCGGATTTTTGTTTTCTTTTTCAATTGTTTTAAATTCTTGATACTCTTTTAATCCTGTATACTTACTATTTTCTTTGTAATAAGTTTCTATTAAAGCTATTAATTTTTCGGGTTGTTCTTCCATTTCTTGAACATAAAAGTCGACTTCAGCGCCCAACATATGTTTTGAATTAGAGTGGGAGGAATCGGGATTCAAATAGGCATTATGTTCCGGACAGCAGTGGCCACAAGTCACAACAACTCTTTTAGCTGTCATAGTTTGTATGTAATTTAAAAGATCAATTAAAACGGGATAAATAAATTCTTTTTGATCTCTTAAGGGGAGGCTATGTTTTTGTGCTCCACCACAATCATAAAAGCGGACAATTTCTTTATTTTTGTGCACCAAAACTACCGGATTTAACTGACTTCCTCTACATCTAAAAAAATCTTTTGTAATTTTTGAGTAGATTGAGGATTGACTTTCTTCCCAGGGGTAAATTGCCCTTTGAACTTGTGCCATGGGTTCAAGCTTAACGAATTTTTCATCATAATGGCGATAGATATATTCTCCCTTAACCTTATTTACCGGTTTTGAATGAGAGCACCCGCATAGGGAAAATAGAATGAATAAAACAAAAAACCTTTTTTTCATAAACTGTATGAAGTAAAATATGTGGTACGCAATATGAGTTTTTATCTTAATGAATTGGATCCTAAATTACCAACTTTTCCTGTTTGATTTTGATGGTCTTCTCGTCGATACAGAACGGGTGCATTATCAAGCCTATATTGAAATGTGTGCATGGTATGGATTTAAACTCCCCTGGACATTCGCACGCTTTACCGAAGCTGCTCACATCCACGCAACAGCTCTTAGAGACCAAATTTACGTTGAATTGCCGGAACTTCATGCAAAAGAGCCAAACTGGCAAGTTCTTTATGAAAAGAAAAAACAACATTTTTTAGATTTAATCGAAAACCAACCCGTTCCTTTAATGCCGGGTGTAGAAAAATTACTGCTTGCCCTTAAAGAGTCAAAGATTCCATCTGTTGTTGTGACTCATTCGGCAGAAAATTTAATTAAAAATATTCGCAAACATCATCCCCTATTAGACTCCATTCACGATTGGGTCACAAGGGAAAATTATCGAGAGCCAAAACCACACCCCGAATGTTATCAATTTGCCATCGCTAAGTTTAGCAAGGAAAATGATACAATCATCGGATTTGAAGATTCTCCAAGAGGAATGGATGCTTTATTGCAAACTCGGGCAAAACCAGTTCTCATTTCTCCGCCCGATTCACCTTACTTAAAAAAATACTTGGCCCGCAAACAATTGGATTATTTTCCAAGCTTTGAGGCAATTCCTGAATTTTATCGGTAATTAATTTTAACGAGAAAAAGACCCTGTGGAGGAGCTGCAAAGCTCGACTTCCTTCGGTCTTTTTCTTTAAAAATTTTTGGGATATCTTCAATCTCTAATCGACCAGATGCAACATCCACTAAGACTCCCACAATATTTCGCACCATTTTATACAAAAACCCATTACCCTCAAATTCCAATCGCAATCCCCCCTCTGTTGGACATCCATCTAATCGATAGATTGTTCTCACCGGGTTTTTTGCTACAGCACCTGTATGAGGTTCATTTGCAAACGAGGTAAAATCATGTGTACCCACGAATAGAGGTGCAGCTTGCTGCAACAAAGGGATATTCATTTTTCGGAGGACATGCCAGGCATACAGTCTCTTAAAAGGGTCCATGACTCTTTCTAAATAGAGGTGATAATGATATTCTTTTGAAAGTGCACTATATTGTGAATGGAAATCCAAAGAAACTGTCTCAACTTTTTTTACTCGTATATCTTTTGGCAGCAGTCCATTGAAAGCGAGAAGGAGGCGGTTAGGATTTAATAGGTGTTGTGTTTTAAAATGTGCAATTTGATTAAGGGCGTGTACACCGGCGTCCGTCCTGCCGGAGCCGATGATTGGGAGATGTTCTCCACCAAGAAATGAAGATAAAGCCTCCTGCAAATGTTGTTGGATGGAAGGCGCATTTGGCTGAATCTGCCATCCGCTATAGCATGTTCCATCGTAGCTTAAAGTTAATTTATAACAATTGTTCTGCATAGATAAGATCAATTGGATTCGTGATTTTTATGTTGCTATAAGATCCTTCAATGATATTAACTTGTTTTTCCAATAGCTCCACAAGAGAGACATCATCCGTAACCGTTAATGAATGCTTTAAGGAATAATCGAAACCTTCTTTTAAAATTGAATAACGGACAACTTGAGGCGTTTGTACCTCCCATAAAGAATCTCGATTGGGGGTCTCAATCACACGCTGTGCACGATCACAAATTTTTATGGTCGATTTAGCTTTCACACCCACAGCCGCCGCTCCACACACATTTGCAGCTTCAACTGTTTTTCTAACGATTTGTGAATCAATAAATGGACGAGCTGAATCATGGACACAAACTAATGGATTTCCCTCAATTAATTGTAAACCATGATAAACAGAATCTTGTCTTCTTTTTCCCGGCAATGCAAAGTGTATGCTTATTGAATGAACAAGGGGGATCTCTTTAAATAAAGCTTGATATTTAGGTTCGCAAACAACAATCAGTTGGTCCACTTCAGGTAAGCTTGCAAAGACTTCGAAGCTATATAAAGCAATTGGTTTATTTCGAAGAAGGAGATATTGTTTAGGGATTACATTCCCCATTCTCTGACCTGAACCACCGGCCAAAAAGATGATACTAAAGGAAGGTCTCATTTAAATTTCTTCAGCCTTTTTTAAAACAATAAAAGTCAATTCCGGGGTTGAAAACCAACGAAATTTCAAAACACTTGATAGTCCTCGATTGATGTATAGCCATTTATTTTTTAGCTTTTTTAACCCTCTTTTATATTGAATATTTTCTAATAGTGTGAATTTTTGCCATAGAAAAGGTAAATTGATTTGTCCCCCATGTGTATGACCGGATAAAACAAGATCACCCGGATAATCCTTTAATTTTTCTATAGCATCTGGGTTATGGGAAAGGATAATACCTGGAAAGTTTTTATGATAGTTTCTAAAAGCTTTTTCAGGCTCGCATTTTCCCGCAGACCATTCACCCAATCCACAAAGATTAATAGATGAGCCATTGACAGGGACTATCTCTGTCTGATTATCGAGTAATTTAAAGGGAGTTTTGCGCAATAACTCTATTAATTGCAAATGATTGCTTACAAGGGAAGCTCTATGAGTCACTCTGCCTGTAACCTTAAGAGGAAAAAAAAGCCTTTTAAATCCCTTGCTGATATTTGACAATTGGGGTTTATTTTCTAGATCGTAATCGCCCTCTTCATTGACAGTAATAAAATCATTGTAATCATGATTTCCTAAAACAGCGAAAGAGCCTTTCTTGGCTTTTAATGCATTCAAAAAATCAATCAGTTCTTGAGGTTCTTCAAGTTTTGATTTAGATAAAAAATCCCCGGTGAAGAAAATGAAATCGGGATGAATTTGATTGATTTTGTTAATGATCTTTTTTTTAAGAATTGACGAAAAAGCCTTCTGCCAATGCAAATCGCTAAGTTGTACAATTTTTAAATTTTCAAGAGGATTTGGCAAATGTTCAATTGGCAATGAAATATGAGTCATTTTTAGAATGTGGGGTTCAATATAGCGAGGCCAAATTCCAATGATTGAACCAATACACCATGCATCCCAAAGAATTTCACTCAATTTTTTCGACAAGACTTTCTCCAAAAAGAAAAAGAATATCAAAAAATACAATAGGAATAAAGAGAGATTGCTAAATTTCGTGCCCGTGACCTTGCCCGGACATTAGACCTCTTTCGAAACTCCATTTGCTTGATAAAAAGAATCTTTTTCTCAAGCAAAGCGAGTTTCGAAAGAGGTCTATTATTTTTCGGGCATGGGCAAACACACGGGCACGAATGATAAAACTACTTCTTTGCGGACATTTCAGGTTCTTTGATATGCTTAGCAATTTTACTTGTCATTTTAAACATATCAATTGGCTGTGATGACCCCAAAATTTTTCCTAATTTGGCGTCAGGATTGATCATCCGTTTATTATTCTGGTCTTGCAATTTATTTTTTTTGATGTAATCCCAAACTTTTTTTGTGATCTCAGTGCGCGGCATAGGCCCATTTCCAACCACTTCAGCAAGGGTATCGCTGACACCAACAGGTTTCATAAATGCTGAATTTTTTTTATCTTTTGTCATTTATACTCTCCTTTGATTGATACTCATTGTTGTAATAGAGGTTTTTTTACTCTACCTCTCTTTAATAGTCAAAACATTTCGCTCTAAGATGAAGAAATATACTCTACAATGTTAGCATTCTCCATTGTCCTTTTTCCCCTTATTTTGATAGAGTATGGCTAAGATTTGAATAAAAAATAAGACGGATAATGGAAAAGATAGAATTAGAAAAAAAAATCGAGCTATTGAATAGTTATATTACAGCACTCAAGGAATGCAATTCGTATCGAGAAAAAATAAATTATTTAGATCAACTTGAACCTGTTAAAGACTATCTAGCCGCCCCCATGCCTATTCATCTTTTTATGAATTTATTAACTGATGAATCTGAATATGCCATTAAGTCGGTGATCGCGATCGGACAGGGACCCAATGTATTTAATTTTAAATATTTAGATGAAAGCCAGTTTAAAAAATTAATCATCCTTTTAGAGCAATTGCTTGATATTGAAATCTTTTATCAATTTCTTGGCGGGATTATTGGCTATCACAATACTCTTTTAAAACTTATCTTAGAACATTATTTTCCGGAACCTTATAAAGAAAATCACCTCTGTTATATTCAACCGGAAGGATTAGATCTTAAGGGGAACACTGAAGAGGTAAAACAAATCATTCGATTAGGAATAGAATCTCTACACTCTTTAGGCATTATTTTTCCTGTAGGCGGGGCAGGAGATAGGTTAAATTTGAGAGATGAGTCCACCGGAGAAGCGCTCCCGGCTGCTTTACTCCCCTTTTTAGGAAAAACATTGTTGGACCTATTGATTAGAGATGTTCAAGGAGAAGAATATCTCGCCTATAAATTACTGAACCAACAGTTTACAACTCCAATAGCCTTAATGACATCTGTAGAAAAAAATAATCACATTCATATTTTAGAAATTTTTAAGAAAAACCAATGGTTTGGACGAAGCCCCAAAGACTTTTTTTTCTTTATACAACCCCTTGTGCCGGTCATTACTATTGATGGAAATTGGTCCTTATCGGCCCCGTTAACACTCACCTTAAAACCAAGCGGGCATGGTGTCTTATGGAAATTAGCAGAAGAATCAGGCGTATTCACTTGGTTTAAAGATTGTGGAAGAGTTCAATGCCTTGTTCGACAGATCAATAATCCGGTAGCCGGAACCGATCAAGGGCTTTTAGCCTTAATCGGGATGGGGTGCTCAAAAAATAAAGCGTTTGGATTTCTCTCTTGCGAAAGATTGCTGAATGCCGATGAAGGGACAAATGTTCTCATTGAAAAGCAGGATGAAAAAGCTTTTGAATATACTCTAACCAATATTGAATATACTGAATTTGCCATTAGAGGAATTGGAGAAATCCCTGCAAAGGAAGGGAGTCCTTATTCTATTTACCCAACCAATACCAATTTACTTTTTGCCAATATCGACACGATCCAAAAAATATTAAAAAAATGCCCTCTTCCCGGTCAATTAGTGAATATGAAATCAAATGTTCCTTACC
This sequence comes from Parachlamydiaceae bacterium, assembly GCA_025451995.1. Classification (GTDB taxonomy): domain Bacteria; phylum Chlamydiota; class Chlamydiia; order Chlamydiales; family Parachlamydiaceae; genus JANWJE01. The sequence goes on from JANWJE010000091.1 coordinate 13,925, forward strand.
TCGAAGACAATGGCAATATCTCCTATCTGCGGGGAGGGCGGCTTGAAAGCACCATGCAAAATATCGCAGACTCTATCACAGACACCTTTTCAGAGCCTTTGAAAAAGGAGCAACTTAGGGAGTCTCTGAAGAGCTTTATTTTATTTAACGATCGCTCAAAAACAATTTCTACAACAAAGAAAAGCTATAAAAAAGGGGAAAATCCTGTCTCAACTCCGGAACAAGCATATTATGATATGTTATATAATCACTACAGGCTGCTGGAAGAATGCCAATTTGATCTACCTGCATGGCAGTCAATGGAAAATTATCTTCAAAAAGGCCCTTCATTGATTTTTCTTTTTCATCCAGCTCTTGGCCCCCTTTATACTGTCATTCGCCAAAAAATAAGAAAAGGTAAAATAACGCATGGATCTGAATTACAGCTTGAAATCGCAGAGGCAGATATTGAAGATTTACATTTGCAAGGAAGCCTTCTGGTAGAAGGGTCCCCGCCATTTGGTTATTATCAAAATCAAATGTTGAAGTATTGCGGAGGATGCCGATGCTCTCTCCATCGAGTGACCATTGACAATCAAGGAATCGATCGAGCAGCTAGCCAATTTTATTGGAAAAACAAGTTAACAAGAAACGAAAGTGTTAAAATCATTTTACATGAAGGAGCGGAGTTTCATGCGGAAGATGTCACTTTAAAAGGCAATCAAATGTTTGAGGTTCCTCCTTTTCATCGAATGGTTATCCATTCGAACAAAAAGGAATGTACACCGATTGAAAAGCCTTCTTGGTCTTGGAATTACGCCTTTAATGCGAAAAACGATATTATATTAACAAAAAAAGACCAAATCAGTTATCTTAATTAGGCTGAGTATAATTTAAGTGTCAAGCGGCCATGGCGGAATTGGTAGACGCGCTAGATTCAGGTTCTAGTCGGGGCAACTCGGTGGATGTTCGAGTCATCTTGGCCGCAAATTCGCAACCGTTCACTGATAAACCCAAAGCTGATAGCGGTGACTGAAAGGGGTGGCTGAAAGCGGTGAATAGTTTCGCAAAATCATGGATATAATTCTTTTACTATGCATAAATATCTTTTAAAAAATATACGAAACTTTTCAATCATTGCCCACATTGACCATGGCAAATCAACCCTTGCCGATCGCCTATTGGAACTGACAAATACTGTTGCAGCAAGAGATATGCAAGAACAGCTTCTCGATGATATGGACCTTGAAAGGGAAAGAGGCATCACTATCAAAGCACATCCGGTAACGATGTATTACCGATCAAAAGATGGTCAGGAATATCAAATCAATCTCATCGATACTCCCGGACATGTGGACTTTACTTATGAAGTTTCTCGATCCTTAGCTGCTTGCGAGGGAGCTTTATTGGTCGTTGATGCCACACAAGGTGTTCAAGCTCAAAGCTTAGCTAATGTCCATTTAGCCCTCGAAAGAAATTTGGAAATTTTACCTGTCATCAACAAAATTGACTTAGCTGCAGCAGATGTTGAAGGAGTTAGAAAACAAATAGAGGATGTCATTGGACTCGATGCATCCGATGCTATTGGCTGTTCTGCAAAATCTGGATTAGGCATCAGTGAAGTCCTCGAAAAAATATTAACCGCCATTCCATCGCCAAAACCTCCTCAAGATGACATTTTAAGAGCTTTAGTTTTCGATTCTCATTATGACATCTATCGCGGAGTGATGGTTTATATCCGCATCATCAGTGGAGAGATAAAAAAAGGCTCCCTGATAAAAATGATGGCGACGAATAAAAACTTTGAGGTGCTTGAAGTGGGAGCTTTTAGTCCTAAAGCCAATCCTGTGGATGTTTTAAGACCGGGTGAAGTCGGATATATGGTTGCCAATATCAAAATTACCTCCGATGTAAAAATCGGAGATACGGTGACTTTACAAAAACATCCGGCTAAAGAAGCACTTCCCGGGTTTCGTTTAATCCGTCCTGTCGTCTTTGCTGGAATTTACCCCATTGATTCAACAGATTTTGAAGCTTTACGCGATGCTTTGGTTAAGCTGCAATTAAATGACTCTGCCCTCCATATCGAGCAAGAAAGCAGCACAGCGCTTGGATTTGGCTTCCGTTGCGGATTTTTAGGACTCTTGCATCTCGAAATCATCTTTGAAAGAATTCAAAGAGAATTTGACATCGATATCATTTCAACTGCCCCAAGTGTTATTTATCGTTTTTTAATGAATGACAATACTTCCAAAGAAATAGATAATCCGGCTCATTACCCGGATCCCACATTTATCAGTCAAGTGGAAGAGCCTTGGGTTAAGTGCCATATTATGGTACCTTCTGAATACTTGGGGGCAATCATGAATTTAGGGATGGAAAAAAGAGGGATGTGTGTCAAGACTGAAACAATGGATGCAAAGCGGCTCTTGTTAACCTATCGTTTTCCACTCAATGAAATCATCACCGACTTTAATGATAAATTAAAATCGGTTACTAAGGGCTATGGCTCTTTCGATTATGAATTTGATTCTTATGAGCCTAGCGACATCATTAAACTTGAAATCCGGGTCAACGAAGAACCGGTCGATGCCTTTTCTTGCCTCGTTCATCGTTCTAAAGCGGAGAGCAAAGGCAGAGCGATTTGTGCAAAATTAGTAGAAGTGATACCGATGCAACTTTTTAAAGTTCCCATTCAAGCTGCAATCGGAGGGAAAATAGTCGCTAGAGAAACAATTAAAGCGATTACAAAGAATGTCACAGCTAAATGTTATGGCGGCGATATCACCCGTAAGAGAAAATTATGGGAGAAACAAAAAAAAGGGAAAAAGAGAATGAAGGAAATAGGGAAAGTCAATATCCCACAACACGCCTTTATGGAAGTGTTAAAAGCCGGAGATTAAGACTAAAATATGTCAGTGGAAGTAGCAATTTTACCGTTTGTTGAAAAAAAGAGCAGATTTCTGCCATCGCAATTGGCACAGCTTGATTTTACACGCATCCCTAAACATATTGCAATCATTCCCGATGGCAATCGGCGTTGGGCTAAGAAAAGATTGTCGAGTATCCAAGAAGGCCATAGAGAAGGCGCCGACACTCTAATGGAAACGGTAAAAGCTGCAAAAGAGCTCGGTATTAAAGAAATTACATTCTATAGTTTTTCCACTGAAAATTGGAATCGAACAGAAGAAGAAATCATGGCCCTAATGATTCTTTTTACTAATTATATTAGAGAACAAAAAGATGAGATGATAGAAAGCGGAATCAAATTAGAAACCATTGGGGATTCCTCTCAGCTTCCTTTCTTTTTGTTAGATGCGATCTTTGAAACAAAAAATGCTACATCGCATTGCGATAAAATCAAATTAATCTTGGCCCTAAACTATGGATCTAGAAATGAAATCTGCAGGGCTGTTCAATCGATGATGAAAGATTTTTCACTAGGGAAATTAAAAGAAGAAGATGTCGATGAAAGAATGATCTCTCGCTATTTAGATACACATTCTTGGAGAGATCCCGACCTTTTGATTAGAACCAGCGGGGAATTAAGGGTCAGCAACTTCCTCCTTTGGCAAATCTCTTATGCTGAAATCCATATGGCTCCCGTCTTATGGCCTGATTTCACTTCACAACATCTCATTGATGCGATTATAGACTTCCAAAGCAGAGAGAGACGATGGGGAGGGACTTAAATTGGTTTTAAGCATGATGTCCAAACAATTTAAAAATCGATTGCTTGTAGGGAGCTTAGGAATCGTTGGTCTAAGCATAAGCATTTATTATTCATATTCGATGTACTTTAAACCCTTCTTTATGCTCATCGCTATCGGTATTTTGACATTTGCTTTAATTGAATATTACAAGATGGCAAAAAATAAAGGGTTTGAACCTTCAACAACTTCCGGGATTACTGTTTCGGTAGCCTATTTGCTCGCTTTGGGACTCAGTTTCTACTATCCGGATAAGCTTCAATCCTTCCCATCCCTTGTTCTCCTCGTCTCTTTGGTGATTCTATTCCTCCCTTTTTTCAGTCAAAAAGAGTCTGCGCTAGGGAATGTTGCTGTCACTTTATTCGCAATTATTTACATTACTCTACCCATCGGTTTTGGATTGCGGATCAATTATTTTTTTCAGGAAAACGAACTTCAAGATGGACGATTGTGGTTCGCCTATGTGTTATTGGTGACAAAGATGACAGATATTGGGGCCTATTTTTGTGGAAAATTATTTGGTAAAAGAAAACTTGCTCCAAGCATCAGCCCCAAAAAAACCATTGAAGGGTCTTTTGGCGGTCTTTTAGCCTCTCTATTTACAAGTTTAATCTTTTCCTTAATTGCCTCAAACCTCACTTTTTTTAAAATGACAATCTTTCAAAGCATTTGGATAGGAATAGTCATCAGCATTCTTGCTCAGATAGGCGATTTATCGGAGTCATTGCTTAAAAGAGACGCAGGTATTAAAGATAGCAGCCACCTTCCGGGGCTTGGAGGCATCCTCGATATTGTTGATTCTCTTGTATTCACATTTCCTTTTGTATATTTTATGCTAAAAATGAAGATTGTAGGTTAATTAAATGATTATAACTATTGATGGAGCAGTGGCTACCGGGAAAAGCACGATAGCTAAAAAATTAGCTGAATCTGTCGGATATATTTTCTTCGATACAGGTGCGATGTACCGAACATTGACATATGGCATTTTAAAAAACAAAATTGACATTTTTAATTTAGAGCAACTGAATCATTTCTTAGAAACATTTCCCTCAAAATTTGATATCAAAATTATTCATCGGGAAAGAAAATATTATTTTGATAGTGAAGAAATTACTCAAAAAATTCGAGGAAAAGAAGTCACTAATGAAGTGTCAAAAATTTCTGCTCTCAAAGCTGTAAGAGACAAATTGATTTCGCTCCAACGAGAATTAGCTGTCGGGGTCAACGCTGTTTTTGAAGGGCGCGATATGGGAACCATCGTCTTTCCTGATGCCTCCTTAAAAATTTATCTTACAGGAAGAGATGAAGTACGCGCAAAGAGGCGATTTGACGAGATAAAAGCGAAATATCCAAACGAATCACAAACTTTAACCCTGCAGCAATGCTTGGAAGATATTAATAAGCGGGATGCTTATGACACTACACGTGAAAACTCACCCCTTATTCAAGCCAATGATGCTTTTGTAGTCGATACTTCTGACTTAAGCATTGATGAAGTGGTCTTCAAAATTTTAGAATATAAAGACGCACTTAAAACAAAACTCAATCATCATTCATAGATGTTTTATAAATGTGCAACATTCCTGCTAGATATATTCTTTAAATACGCTTACGGTCTTTCTTGCTATGGCAATCAGGAACCCTATAAAGGGAAAGCAATCCTTGCGCCAAATCACGCCTCTTTTTTAGACCCTCCCCTCATCGCGTCAACATGGCCGGAAACAGTTCATTTTCTTGCCCGCTCAAGCTTATTTCAATCCTGGTGGCAAAAGCAGATTTTAACACACTTATGCGCCCATCCAGTCGAGGGGACGATTCAAGATTTAGCTTCCTTTCGTTTAATTTGCCGTCTTCTAGAAAATGAAAATAAAGTGGTGATGTTTCCTGAAGGTGAAAGGAGCGTCACAGGAGAAATCCAACCCATTAAATCAGGCATTGCTATGTTAGCCATGCGGATGAATTGCCCCATCATCCCTGTCTACCTTCAAGGGACTTATAAGGCATGGCCAAAACATAAAAAATTCCCCAATTTAGGCTCTTCCATTGTTTGCGTCTATGGGCAACCCATATTCCCCGAAAAGGAAGGGCTACAAAATAAAAAGAAAACCCAAGAAGAGCTCACTCAGAAAGTACAAAATAAACTGCTAGCTCTAAAACAATGGCTAGATGATGGTAAAGAGGGGCCAATTCCATAAAATGACAATTGCCTTGTGGATTTTATACACATCATGGATGAAGAATTTCCCCTCGTGCCCGTAACCTGCCCGATTAAAACATTGGCATGGGCATGGGCACGGGAACGAAAAGCAACTCTTCAATTTAATTGTGTACACCGAAACAACTTCAAAATTTAGGACTAACGAAGATGGAATTTCTCAAAAGCACTCAAGCACAAATCTGCGAATATTTATCTTCTTTTAAGATCTTTTTTTCTTTATCAGTAGAGCAAATTGAAATGCTATCGCGGCATTGCAAATTGATTAGAATTGCAGCAGGGGACATACTCATTACAAAAGGAGATGCTCCCGATAACATGTACTTTGTTATTGAAGGAAAACTGCAGGTCTACCAACAAGAGAAAAAAAAATTCAAAGAAATCTCAATCCTTGGCATGGGGGATGTCATTGGCGAAATCGGTGTTTTAACTCACGAACCTCGTTCAGCCTCGGTTAAATCTCTAAGTCCTTGCATTCTTCTGAGCATTTCAAACGCCTCAGTGGATGAGTTAATTGAAAAAAATCCACAAATTATAATGAATATCTCTTTAGAGTCGTTAAAAAGGTTGAGAAAGCCTCTAGGAATTGGAGACATTCTTTCCTTGAAGAAACGCCCCTTCTCTTCTTATGTTTTAGAATACATCTCCTCCTTTTTTGCTATTTTGGGAACCATTGCCAGTATTTACCCTCACTGGAGCATGTTTTTCTTTTTTGTCATCGCCGATACGTCAGCTATTTTAATGACTATTTATTTCCGAACTTGGGTCTACATGTCAACACAGATATTCTTTCTTTTATTAAATTTTTTTGCTTTATACCGAATTTATTTAGGTTTATGGGGCACGAAGTGATTTCCTTTGGCCGTTTTTAGGGTCATTTGATCTTATCTATAGCCCTTCAAAATTGATGGAAGCATTTGTATAAAAGAGGTGTAGAGATTTTTGGATGGATTAATTATTGACTCAAACGAGTCGATATAATTTAACCCTAACTCCGCCGTTCATTACGTAATAGTATAGTCAAACAATCCTTTCATAACTCGAAACTATGTCTATTAGAATTCCCCTCCAAAGCAAAGCTAACGATGGAAATGATATAATGATATAACGA